>NZ_JANSJA010000114.1:7907-11606 GCF_047462335.1 Synechococcus sp. H60.1 | reverse complement strand
CATCCCCTTCCCAACCACAAGCCGGGTTCACACAACGAAAACGCTTCCCTTCCCGCTGACCAAGCCACAAGCACCGGTGACAGGTCTGCGAAGTGTAGGCAGGCAGAACCACCACAACCTTGACTCCTGCTCTTACTGCCTTGTAGTGCACAAACTGCCTCAACGGGTAGAACGCCCAACTATTCGACCGCCGCTGCTCTGGCTTGCTGCGCGGCTGCTGGTTGACACGCTCCCGCCCGCGTCAGCGGGCCAGAGACCTCATCCCAGCCAAGTCTTCCAGGGCAATGGTGCTACAGGCAGCTTTGGCCCTAGAAACAATGGCTTTGAAGATGCAGTAATTCACCCAAGCTTGAAAGCGTCTCTTCCTACCAGACAGCCGTTGCAGCAGTTGACGGCACCTGGGCCGAGAACTATGTGTGCCCTGACTGGCTTTACGCTGGAGAACCGCCCTCAACTGGGAGTAGGGGTCTTTTTCCTGGTTCAACTGCTGTCCATTCCAGTTGTCACCCTCTGCTCGCGTCAGCGGGACGGAGTCCTTATGTGTGGGCAATATCTGTCCTGCCCAAGTCTACACCGATGACCTTGCCGGTGTTTTGGGGTTCCGGCACCTCAGATTCCACGCCAATCTGGATGGAGTAGGAACCATCTTGGCGTTTGACCAACGTGGCTACTTTGAGATGAGAACCTGTCAACATGCCACGCTGATAGTTACCACTCGCGCCAGCGAGCCGGAGCCTTGGTTGCATCCAGCTTTGTGGCTTGCGACGCAGACACCTTGAGCTTGCAAGAGATAGTCAGAACTTGGGTCATGCTGAGTATGTTAGGCATTATCCCTCCTCGCTGTATAGACGGTGGGGTATCCCGCGCATTCAGATGACGCAAATGCAAGGCAACAGCGAGTGCGAAAGTCTAACCCGAGGAAGGCCGGGCACCCCTCCCAGTTTCTCCCAGCCGAAGCCAACTCCGCCCCGCAGCCAGGACTAAGTGGCTGTTGGGATCCCGGCCTCTATCCGGCTCAGGGCTAAGCTCATTTTGTCCAGCCACTGCAAAAGGTTCTCCAGTTGCTGCGCCGCAGGCACCATCCCCAGGCCCCGCACCGTCACCTTGCCCGGCTGGTAAACAAAGCGAGGCTGTAGGTGAGTGGGCAGCGCTTCCTTAAGGCGGTTCCAGGCGGGCTCCTCCATGGGAGTTTCCAAAAGGACATGCTCCTTGGCCGGCCTGATACGGGAAAAGCCCAGCCTGCGGGCCAAAATCTTCAGCTCCATCACCCGCAGCAGCTCCTGGGTAGGCTTGGGCAGGGGGCCAAAGCGATCCTGCCATTCCTGGGCAATTTGCAACAGCTCGACCCGAGAGCCGGCAGCAGCCAATTGGCGATAGGCCTGCATCTTTTGATCTTCGTCGGGGATATAGCTTTGCGGGATCATGGCGGTGACATTGAGGTCGATTTGCGTATCTTCCACCTGCGGGATCTCTTGGCCACGAATTTCGCGAATGGCCTCTTGCAGCATCTCCAAATAAAGATCGAAGCCCACAGCATTGACCTGCCCCGATTGCTGCGTGCCCAACAGGTTGCCAATGCCGCGAATCTCCATATCCCGCATCGCCAATTGATACCCAGATCCCAGTTGGGTAAATTCCTGAATGGCCTGCAGGCGTTTGCGGGCCTCTTCGGTGAGGATGCCATCTTCTCGGTAGAACAGCCAAGCATGGGCTTGGATCCCAGCCCGGCCCACCCGCCCTCGCAATTGGTAAAGCTGAGCCAGCCCAAACTCCTGGGCATTTTCGATCAAAATGGTGTTGACACGGGGAATATCCAAACCCGACTCAATAATGGTGGTGCAGACCAGGATATCGATTTCCCCGTTGTTAAAAGCCAGCATCGTCGCTTCCAGCTCTCCTTCCGGCATTTGCCCATGGGCAATGGCAATGCGGGCGCCGGGCACCCATTCCCGCAATTTGGTACTGGTCTCTTCGATCCCTTCAATGCGGTTGACAACATAAAAGACTTGCCCGCCGCGATCCAACTCTTGGCGGATAGCCGTGCGAATGACCTCAGGATTGTAGGGGGAGAGGTGAGTTTTAATCGGGCGCCGCGAGGGCGGGGGAGTTTGGATCAAGCTCATTTCCCTCAACCCCGACAAGGCCATATACAGCGTGCGGGGAATAGGAGTAGCCGTAAGGGTGAGCACATCCACCTGGGTTTTGAGGAGTTTAATTTTCTCTTTTTGGTTGACACCAAAGCGCTGTTCTTCGTCAATGACCAAAAGGCCCAAATCGCGAAACTGTACATCCTTGCCTAAAAGCTGGTGGGTGCCCACAATGACATCCAGTTCACCACTTTTGAGGCGGGCCAGGATCTCTTTTTTCTCGTCGGGAGTGCGGAAGCGGTTGAGTAAGCCCACTTGAATGGGATAGGGGGCAAAGCGCTCTTTGAGAGTGTGGTAGTGCTGCTGGGTGAGAATGGTGGTTGGCGCCAAAAGAGCTACTTGTTTGCCGGCGGTTACGGCTTTAAAAATGGCACGGATAGCCACTTCTGTTTTGCCAAAACCCACATCCCCGCACAGCAGCCGATCCATGGGGCGGGGAGACTCCATATCCCGCTTGATCTCCTGGACGGCGCGAATTTGATCCGGTGTCAGAGGATAGGGAAAAGAGTCTTCCAGCTCCTGTTGCCAAGGAGAATCGGGCGGGAAGGCATAGCCCTCCTGTTGGGCACGCTTGGCATAGAGTTCCAACAGGTCAAGGGCCACTTTTTGCAGGCTCTTTTTAACTTTTTGCTTGGTCTTTTCCCAGGTGCTGCCGGACATTTTGTGCAGCGCGGGGGGGCCATCACCGCTAGCCCGGTAGCGGGAGAGGGAGTTGACCTGGTCGGCAGCCACCCGCAGCAGGCCATCGCTGTATTGAATGACCAGATATTCTCGGGTTTCGCCGCCGATGGTGAGGCTTTCCAGCCGCAGGAACTGGCCAATGCCATGGGCCCTGTGAACAACAAAATCCCCCGGCTTGAGCAGGTTGGGATCCACCTGGCGGGAGCTGGCCTGGCGGCGCTTGCGCACATAGGTGGGGGTGGCCAGGCTGTGCTGGCCGAAAAACTCGCGGTCGGTCAGCACCACCCACCCCAGCGTGGGCAGGAGAAACCCCTCCAGATCCGCTAGGCCGGAGTACTTCAGGGCCACCGGCGTGTAGGACTGGAGCTGGCGCTCGATAGTCGGAAAATCTTTGGGGTTGGGCACGTACTGGGCCGGGCAGTCGTGTTCCTGCAGCAGAGCCACGGTGCGGGAGGGCTGGGCGGAGAGGATCCACACCTGCAAGTGTTGCTTGCGGTACTCGCGCAGGGTTTTGGCCAGGGATCCAAACTGGTGGGGAGTGGCAGGGACAGGCCGGCTTTTGAGGTCGAGGACAGCTTCCCCCTCGCCAGCAGGGGCAAAGGCACGGGCCAACAGGCGGGGGAAGGGATCCCACTCAGCGGCCTCAAGATCGAAGGGGCGGTGGAAGGGCACTAGAGCCGGCTCAGCAGCCTGGGCCAATTGCCACTGCTCCTCGGCGTGGGCTAGCCACTGCCGGCTGTGGGCCTGGCACTGCTCCGGCTCGTCGATCAGGATCAAGGTATTGGGATCCAAGTAGCTCAGCAGGTTGGCCGGTGGATCGTAGAGCAGGCCGAGAAAACGGCGCAGGCCTTCTGGGGGAGGCGATCCCTGC
>NZ_JANSJA010000114.1:5219-7807 GCF_047462335.1 Synechococcus sp. H60.1 | reverse complement strand
ACCGGGTCGAACTCCCGCAGCCGTTCCAGCTCATTGCCAAACCACTCCAGGCGCACCGGCCACTCGCAGGCCACCGGGAAAATGTCGAGAATATCGCCCCTTTGGCTCCACTGCCCCTCGCTTTCCACCAGGCTTACCCGCTGGTAGCCCAGCCGGGTCAACTGCTGCCCCAACTGCTGCGGCGACAGCTCGAGGCCAGGTTCCAGCTTGAGGCAAAAGCCCTGAAACACCTCTGGGGGGGGAAGATGGGGTTGCAGGGCCCGCTCCGTGGCCACAACGGCCATGCCCTTCCTGCCCTGGAGACAGTCGGCCAGCACCTGCAATTGTCCCCACACCAGTTCCGGCTCCAGGTCAAACGGCTCATAGGGGGAAGCCTCAGAGGTGGGATAAAGGTACACGCTCTCCCAGCCCATGCCCTCCAGTTGCGCCGTCCAGCGGCCTGCTTCTTCCAAAGTGGCAGTCACCACCAGCAGGGATCTCCCCTCCTGCTGGGCCAAAGCCGAGGCCATCAACCCCTTGGCGATCCGACCTGCCCCCTGAATGGCTGCCTGTTGCCGCGATCTCAAGCGGGCGGCCAACTCTTGTACCAAGCCGGATTGGGCGAGAAAGTGCACCAGCGGGACAAACGACATCTTCCACCCCCCACTGCCAACTGGGATCTCCAACAAGCCGGGATCCCAATTCTGGCAGGCCCTGAGGAAAATTTGCATGGCGTTATCCCCGCCCCTCAACGGGCTATTTCGGGATTGCGGATCCCCAGGCTGCCAAGTTCGCAACCCTCTTTATTCTGTAGTCCGCTTTACACGGAGAAAACCTCTTCTCCCGGGATCCTAAAGTTAACCTTTAGAGTCGAGCAGCCCATCGCTGATCCTGGTCAAGATGCAATCCTAGGAGGAGCAAAAAAGATAGCCTTCCCCACCTTATCCAAATGGCTACGGATGTCTGCAGCGAACATACCTGGAGGTGGGCCTGCACAAACTGCAGCAGAGAGGGTTCGGAAAAGTTGAGTTTATCCATCCAAACTGGGTGCCAATCATGTTTCTAGACACCGTCGCGCTTTCTCGACTACAGTTTGCCCTCACGGCCATTTTCCATATGCTATGGCCGGTTTTAACAACGGGACTGGCTATTTATCTTGTTGTTATAGAGGGCCTTTGGCTGAAAACTCGCAATCTAGATTACTATCGCCACGCTCGTTTCTGGTCAAAGATCTATGTGTTGAACTTTGGTATCGGCGTGGCCTCAGGGTTGCCGATGGCCTTTCAATTTGGCATGAACTGGGCCCCTTTTTCTGAGGCGGTGGGCGACTTCTTTGGAACCGTTCTTGGGTTTGAGGGCACGATGGCCTTTATGCTGGAGGCCAGCTTTTTGGGGATCATGCTCTTTGGCTGGGAGCGGGTGCCGCCGGTGATTCACTGGATCTCGACAATCCTGGTGGCCTTCGGCGCCAACCTCTCTACCTTTTGGATCCTGACGGCCAACTCTTGGCTACAGACGCCGGCAGGGGGAGTATTTGTCAATGGAAAGTTTGTGGTGCGCGACTACCTGCAGGCGATTGTCAATCCCTTCATGGTCAATAGCTTTCTGCACATGTTTTTTGCCACTTTGGAAACCTCTTTGTTTGTGATCGGTGGCATCAGCGCCTGGTACATTCTCAAGCGGCGGCACAGCGAGTTTTTTTCCCGTTCCCTCAAAGTGGTCTTGGCGATGGCTCTGGTGGTGGCCCCTTTGCAGGTGTTTATCGGCCACTTGAGCGCGGAGCAAGTGTATCGCTATCAACCGGCCAAGCTGGCGGCCATGGAGGCCCAGTGGGAGACGATCCCCCCCGGCGAACGAGCCGATTGGAGCCTGTTAGCCCTGCCCAACGACCGAGAAGAGCGCAACGAGTGGGAGGTGAAGATCCCCGGTGTGCTGGGCTATCTGCTGGAGTTTAAGCCCAGGCTGGATCGACCGGTGCAGGGCCTGAAAGCTTGGGATCCCCAAAATCGTCCCCACATGATTGGCCTCATCTACTACTCCTTTAGGACAATGGTGGCCATTGGCCTGTTTCTGGCCGGGCTTATGGGGGTGACCTTGATTCAGTGGTTGAGGGGCAAGCTGTCGGCGGAGGCCCTCTCCCAGCAGAAGTGGCTGATGTGGGCCTGGGTCTTTGCTGGCCCCCTAGGATACATTGCCGTCGAGGCTGGCTGGATTGTCCGCTGTGTTGGCCGGCAGCCCTGGATTGTGTATGGACAACTGCGCACCGCGGAATCCGTTTCGCCGCTGCCGCCGGGAGAGGTGCTGTTTTCTTTGGTCGGCCTGACTGCTTTGTATACGGTGTTTTTCGTGGCTGCCCTTTACTTTGGCAGCCGCATCATCCGCAGAGGGCCTGACCTGGAGCTGCCTGCCCCCGTTCCGGCAACCCAGCCGGTGATCGTGATCGAGCCTGCCCGCCACGAGCCAGATCGCCGTCCTGCAGAAGCTCGCTAGCACCGGTGCAGCCCTAACAGAACCCAGACAACACCGCAGGCTCCTCATCCAACAGCAGCCAAGCCACTTGTCGATTTCCAACTCCCCTCTCCCAGAGGGAGAGGGGTTGGGGGTGAGGG
>NZ_JANSJA010000114.1:4007-5119 GCF_047462335.1 Synechococcus sp. H60.1 | reverse complement strand
TGGGGGTGAGGGGGATCATGTCTCGAACTGGTCGGAAATAAACTACAGAGAACGACGATGGAATCTTTCGAGCCTTTACAGCAGTTTTTACCGCAAGTCTGGTTTTTTATCCTCGGTCTCTTCCTCTTCCTTTATGTTCTGCTAGATGGATTTGACTTGGGGGTTGGCATCCTCTCCCTGACGGCTTCTAGCGAGACCCGCCGCAGCATTCTCATGACCAGCCTGGGCAATGTCTGGGATGCCAACGAGACCTGGCTGGTGTTGATGGGGGGATCCTTATTTGGAGCCTTTCCCCTTGCCTACGCCACCATTCTCAACGCTCTCTACATTCCGCTGGTGATCATGGTGGTGGGCCTGATCTTGCGGGCTGTCTCTTTCGAGTTTCGGGAGAACGCCGACAACAAGCTGGTGTGGAACCTCGCCTTCGGGGTGGGCAGCTTTTTGGCGGCCTTGGGCCAGGGGTTTGCCTTGGGCAGCGTCTTCGAAGGGATCCGCGTCGACGAAGCCGGCCACTTTGCCGGCAGCCCTTGGGATTGGCTGACCTGGCGCACGGTGTTGGTGGCTCTTACCTTGATCCAGGGCTACGTGTTAATCGGCTCGGCCTATCTGATCGTTAAGACCACCGGCGAGCTGCAGAAAACCTACTACAAGACAGCAACCATCGCCACCTGGACAACGTTGCTGGGGGCAGTGTTTATCACCATCAGCACCCCCATCATGTCGGAGCAGGCGCGCGCTCAGCTTTTCTCGCCTCCTCTTTTCTATATCTTTGCTGCCATCCCCGTTTTGGGACTTTTGTTGGTGGCTCTGTTGCTGCGCAGCCTGCGGCGGCGAGAAGAAAATAGCGTTTTGGTTTACACTTTTTTAATCTTTGCCCTTTCTTTTATCGGCCTGGGGTTTATGGTTTTCCCCAACATTATTCCTCCCAGCGTCACCATCTATGAAGCAGCCGCTTCTCCCAGTTCACTGGTGTTTATGCTCACCTTTATTGGCTTCTTGATCCCGGTTATTTTGTCCTACAACATCTACAACTATGTGGTGTTCCGGGGCAAGATCGTGGTGCAGGAAGCAACGCCAGAAGAGGCCAAAGTTTCGGAGGCAGCTTAAACCCA
>NZ_JANSJA010000114.1:0-3907 GCF_047462335.1 Synechococcus sp. H60.1 | reverse complement strand
GCAAACTGCAACAGCTCCACCGCCGGCACCGCCCCGAACAAGACCACGCCCACCCAGACCACCAGGCCAGCAATTTCAGAGGGGGTGCGCCGCTTCACCAACTCCCCTTCAGCGGCAGGCGCTTCAGGAGCAGGGGCCAAGGGCAAGCCCAGGCCAGCAGCCAAGCGGTCGAAGCCCACCGCCTGCAGCAACTGGGTCACCAAGCCGGCCAAAAACTGCCCCAGCCAGTAAAAGACGGCCAGAATCAGAGCCGATCCTGCAATTCGGGGAATGGCCCGCAACACCTGCTCCAGCATCGCCACCGCCGGATCCGAGATGGCCCGGATTTCCAGAGCATTGAGAGCCGCAATCACCGCCGGGATCAACACCAAGATGTAGGCCACCGTCCCGACAATCTGGGCCAACTGGGGAATGCCAAAGCGGGCCCCCAAGCGGTTGGCTCCTGCTGCCGCCAGCAAATTCGAGATGAGGCCGCGCACAATGCGGGCCAAAAACCAGCCCACCCCACCGATGATGAGCGCTCCCAAAATGCGCGGCACCATCGACAGGATTTGATCCAGCAGGTTTTGCACCGGCCGCAGCGGCCCCCGCAGGTTCAGCGTATCCAGGATGAGCGGCAAAAAGAACAAGAGAATCAACCAGTAGAGGGCGTCACCCAGAGCTTCATTCAAGAGAAAAGGAGCGACCTCAGCCCCCCCCTCTGACTTTGCAGCCGTTCCTTCTGTGGCCGCTTCTGTACCCACCTCACCGGCAGCGCTCTCCTGTTGGAGAGGCTGAGCCAGCCGCTCGTCCAAGTTAAAGCGCCGCAGCCCCCGAATGACCGCTAGGCGGGCAACCGTGGCCACCGCCCAGCCCACCACCAGCAGCACCAGGGCTCCACCCAGCCGCGGCAGATAGACGAAAATTTCTCCCAAAAACCTGTTGAGTGGGTCGGAGACGGCCTGGAGCTGTAGGGCATTCAGCACCGCCACCAACACAAAAGCCAGGATGATCCAGTAAACAGCAGCGGCCACCCAGCGCTCCGTTTGCGGCAGCTTCTCGCCAGGCTTTTGCCCCAAAACCCAAGCAGCTAGGCGGTTATCGAGCTGCGTCCGCCTGAGCAGCCCCCGAACGCCGAAGGCCACCGCCGTGGCCACGAGCCAACCCAGAACTAGGATGGCAATCGCCGCCAGCAGATTGGGCATAAAATCGATAAGCCTGGACCAAAGATTGACAAAAAAAGAGACAGTCTCATCTCTAAAAGTGTTTACAGGGGTGTCCATAATTACCCTCACAGCCTGAAATGCTCAGGATGGACAAATGATAAAAGTAGGTTAGCCTGAAGTGCTTCCTTGGGCAAGCTGGGTTTGTCTGGGAGAAAGCCTCAAATGTCAAAAGAAACGGCGGGTCTTGAAACAAAGCTTTACATCTATCCATGGGTGGCAAGGGTTGAGCCAAGCTGCAGGGGTGCTGCCCAAGAAAATTTAAGGTTTAGGTGTATAGGGGAAAACTTTTGCAGTTCTTTAGTGTTGGTTTTTCCTAAGCTTAAATCGGTTTCTTCCAATACACCAGCCCATCTTCTCCGTTGTTGTAATAGCCCTTGCGGCGTCCCAGCAATTGAAACCCTGCCGATTCATAGAGGTGGATGGCGGCGTGGTTGGAAGCCCTCACTTCCAACGTGGCCCAGCGACAGCCTGCTGCCCTAGCTTGGTCTAGGAGCGCTTCTAGGATCCTGCGGCCCAAGCCTTGTCGCCGGTGACCGGGATCCACCGCCAGCGAGATGATGTGGGCTTCTTCTTCGATGCGCCAGAGGATGCCAAAGCCCACCAGCGCTGGTGCTGTTTGCGTCGCGAGGTCTGGAGAGGGAAGGGAGAACTCTGTTCGGCCCAAGCCATAGGAAGCGCCAACGGCAACCGGTTCCGCCACAACCCCAATCACCGTGCTGGTGGGCCGTTCCAGCTCCGCGCGATACCCCTGTTCCCCCCAGTGTCCGCCGTAGCAGCGTCGATCCAGCTCCAGCAATTGGGGCAGGGCGGTGATGTCGAGCATCTGCAGCCGATAACTTGTGCTACCCATGGTGGTCTAGTCCCGCAATTCGCAGAACTCCGATAGCAACAACTGCCCAAAGGGATCGTCATCCGGGGCGGCGTAGGGCAGGGCTCGGCGGCTAAGGCTCAAGATCTGGCCCCCCGATTGGGGATGGGGCTTGAGCTCGTAGTCGATCCCTTCTTGGAAGCCGGCCTCCTGCAGGTAATCTTGGGCGGCTTTGAGGATCCCTGCTCGCAGTTGGGCTTTGACGGCGGGGGCCATGAGGTGGCGAACAAACCAGCGGGCACTGTCGGGATCCACCTCAGCAAGGTATTGGAGAGCGGGGGTCAACACCGCGGAGCGCTCTTGGGGAGAGAGGCTGTTGACCTGCTGCGCCACCGCCGGCACATCCCGCCGTTGCAGGGCCGCGATCAGGGCTTGGATGGCAGGGGAAAAGGTGGGATCCATGGCTGGGGATACCAGAGGGCTTCGAGGGTACGGACAAGGTCTGCCGCTTCCGCAGGAGAGGGAGGATGGGGTAGACAGACCGTGACATGGCCCAGCTTGCGCCCCGGGCGGGCAGGGGTTTTGTGGTACCAGTGCAGCGTGGCATTGGGGATCCCCGCCAGGCGCTGCCGCTTTTGGGCATAGTCACTGCTGGAGTGCTCATAACCCAAGAGGTTCACCATCACTGCTCCCCCACACTTGAGAGAGGGATCCCCCAAGGGGAGGCCGAGGATAGCGCGCAGATGTTGCTCAAACTGGGAGGTGTGGCAGGCTTCCAGGGTGTAGTGGCCGGAGTTGTGAACCCGCGGTGAGATCTCGTTGATCCAGATCCCGGCCTTGGGGTGGGGCGGCGGCACCCAGAAGAGCTCGATGGCGAACACGCCCACCGCGTCCAACTTGTCCATCACCTTGACCGCCAGGTCGCGAATCTCGGCCTCGACAGTCGGGGGAATGCGGGCGGGCGCCAGCACATAGCGGCAGACCTGCTCGATCTGCACAGTTTCCACCACGGGGTAGAGTTGGATCTCCCCCGCCAGCCCGCGGGCCACGATCACCGCCAGCTCCCGCTCAAACGGGATCCACTCTTCCAGCAGCAGCGGGATCCCGGCATACTCGGCCAGAGCCTGTTGCAAGGTTGCTCGGTCGGGCAGGATGCGGGTGCCCTGGCCATCGTAGCCCTGCCGCCGCCGCTTGAGCACCACCGGAAAGCCCAACCCAGATAGGTCTGCCGTCTCCGCAGGGCAAAAGGCCGGCACCGGCACCCCCAACTCCGCCAAGAACTGTCGTTGGTGCAACTTGTCCAGCAGCGGCTCTAGGGTGCTCAGGCGAGGGCGAAAGCGGGATCCCTGCGGATCCAACTTGCGCAGCTCCGGCAGCGGGATGAACTCGTTCTCAAAAGTTACCACCGGGCAGCGTTGCAGCAACTGGGCTGTGGCCTGAGTGTCCGTCACAGCACCCCAGACCACACCGTCGGCTACTGCCACCGCCGGATCGGTGGGGGCAGCGGCCTGCACGATCAGCGGGATCCCCAAGGGGCGGGCCGCCAAAGCCAACATCTGCGCCAACTGCCCGCCGCCGATCACCCCCACCGGTTGGAAGCTCTGGGTTTTTGGGGATACCTGGGGTTCCACCACTGTCTCGCTATACTGACAGGTGTGCTGCTATCTGTTGCATCTTGGATCCAGAGATCATTATGGGATCCCTTGCCCTCGAGCGCTAGGAGCAAAACAGTGCAATCCCCTCAACCCTCTGAGCTCAGAGCTTTGATTGACCGGGCCTTGGCAGATAAGATCTTGACCCGTGCTGAACAACAGCAGATCCTCAATGCCGTCATGGCCGATCAAGAGATTTCCCCAGAAGAGCACGAGCTGCTGGAATTGGTTGTGGAGCGCCT
>NZ_JANSJA010000113.1:44843-62818 GCF_047462335.1 Synechococcus sp. H60.1 | reverse complement strand
GGCTGTCTTTCCTCCCCTTGAGGATAGGGGATCCCGGTCGGCGGGGTATTTTAGAACCAAGCATCGACGCGAGGGGGAAGCGGGCTATGGACGTGGCGGTTGTGGGAGCTGGCTATGTGGGGTTGGTAACCGGCGCCTGTCTGGCTCACCTGGGCCATAGCGTTATCTGTGTAGACAACAACCCCGTCAAAATCGAAAACTTGCAGCGGGGCCACCTGCCCATCTACGAGCCTGGGCTGGAAGAGCTGGTGCGGGGAGGCACCGAGGCCGGCCGGCTGCACTTTACCACCGACCTGGGCCTGGCGGTGAAAGCCAGCGAGGTCATTTTTATTGCCGTGGGCACCCCAGCTTTGCCCAGCGGCGAGCCGGATCTGCGCTACGTGGAGGCCGTGGCGCGGGAGATCGGCCAGCACCTGGACGACCGCTACCGGGTTATTGTCAACAAGTCTACCGTCCCCATCGGTTCCGGCGACTGGGTGCGTATGCTCATCCTCGACGGCGCCGCCGAGGCTGTCCAGCAACGTCTAAGCAGCCAACAGATGGCCCTGGCTGGAGGGGATCCCACCCCCTCCTCCCTGGCCACCCTGGACAAGTCTCCCTGTGTGCCGCCCTTCGACGTGGTCAGCAACCCCGAGTTTTTGCGAGAGGGCAGCGCCATCCAGGATACCTTCTACCCGGATCGCATCGTGATTGGCTCCAACAGCCCCCGCGCCATCGAGATCCTGCGGCAGCTTTACGAGCCCATCCTCAGCCGCCAACAGGGCTTGGGCGGGGATCCCGTGCCCTTGCTGGTCACCGACCTGGCCTCCGCCGAGATGATCAAATATGCCGCCAACGCCTTCTTGGCCACCAAGATTAGCTTCATCAACGAGATCGCCAACATCTGCGAGCGCACCGGCGCCGACATCACCCAAGTGGCCGAAGGGATCGGCCTCGATAAGCGCATTGGCCGCGCCTTCCTCAACGCCGGTATAGGCTGGGGAGGGAGCTGCTTCCCCAAGGATCTGTCAGCTCTCATTCAAACAGCTGCTGACTACGGCTATGAGGCCAAGCTATTGCGGGCTACTGTCGAGGTCAACCGCGAGCAGCGGCAGCGCCTGGTGGAAAAGCTGCAGCAGGCCCTCAAGGTGCTTAAGGGCAAAACCATTGGCCTTTTGGGCCTCACCTTTAAGCCCCACACCGATGACCTGCGGGATGCGCCCTCTCTGACGTTGATCGAGCAGCTCCACCGCCTGGGAGCCAAGGTGAAGGCGTATGATCCCATTGTCTCGGCTTCGGGGATGCGGGAGGGCCTGGCCCACGTGATGGTGGAAACGGATGTATTCCGCCTGGCCCAGGATTGCGATGCCCTGGTGCTGGTGACGGAGTGGCCGGAGTTTTTGTCGCTGGATTACCGGCGCCTTGCCGAGCTGATGCGGCGGCCTTTGCTGATTGATGGCCGCAATTGCTTAGATCGGCAGGCCGTTCAACAGGCGGGCATCACCTTAATTGGAGTGGGCTGGTGAAGATTCTGGTAACGGGTGGTCTGGGATTTATTGGCTCCCATCTGGTCAGCCGCCTTCTGCAGGAGGGCCACGCAGTTATCTGCCTCGACAACGGCTACACGGGGCGGGAGGAGAACGTGCAGGCCCACCGCGACAACCCCGCCTTTACCTTGCTGTGGCACGATGTGGCCGAGCCGCTGCCGCCGGAGCTGGAAAAAGCTGGGATCGAGCAAATCTACCACCTGGCCTGCCCCGCCTCGCCGCCCCACTACCAGGCGGATCCCATCCGCACCATCCGCACCAGTGTCTGGGGCACCTACCACCTGCTGGAGCTGGCTCAAAAAACCGGGGCCCGCTTCCTCCTGGCTTCCACCTCGGAGGTGTACGGGGATCCCCAGGTGCACCCCCAGCCGGAGGACTACTGGGGCCATGTCAACCCCATCGGCCCGCGGGCCTGCTACGACGAGTCCAAGCGCCTGGCCGAGACCCTAACTTTTGATTGGCAGCGGCAACACCAGACGGAGGTCCGCGTTGCCCGCATCTTCAACACCTATGGCCCGGCCATGCGGGAAGACGATGGCCGCGTGGTCAGCAACTTCATCGTCCAGGCCCTGCGCGGGGATCCCCTCACCGTCTATGGAGATGGATCCCAGACCCGCAGCTTCTGCTACATCGCTGACCTCATCGAGGGCTTGGTGCGCCTAATGAACAGCGCCCACCCCGGCCCCTTAAACCTGGGCAACCCGCAGGAGTTCACCATCCTAGAGTTGGCCCAGCAGGTCTTGGCCCTCACTGGCAGCTCTTCTCCCATTGTCCACCGCCCCCTGCCAACCGACGATCCCAAGCAGCGCCGGCCCGACATCAGCAAAGCCCGCGCCCTGCTGGGCTGGGAGCCGCAGATCCCTTTGTCCGTCGGCTTGGAGCTAACCATCCCCTACTTCCGCCGCCGCCTGGGGCTGGCGTAGGAGAATGCCCCCTGGAGTTCCCAGGCCACTGGCCACTTCTAGAGGTGAGTAGAGGGCCTCAAGGTTGTTATATACTACGATACAAATACGGAGAAGGGATGTTAGCCTAAGCAGGGGATCCCTAGGGCCATGGACACTTCTCCTCTCTCTCTGGAAGAACCGACCACCCTCATGCCCTTAGAAAGCTGCGGGCTGGAAGCAGAGAGGGAACCGGTGGGCGCTTTTTTGACGGTGCTCCAGGGATCTGACAGGGGCAGGACTTTCCGCCTAGGGGAGACAGTAGTAGTGGGGCGCAGCCCCCAAGCCGACGTTCAGCTTTCTGACTACACCATCTCTCGGCAGCACTGCCAGCTGGGGAAGGAAGGGGAAAGCTATCTCGTCACGGATCTAGGCAGCCTCAACGGCACCTATGTCAACGGGGAACGGGTAACTTGCCGGGTTCTGGCGGATAGGGATCGCATCCAGGTGGGCAATAGCCTCCTACAGTTTGCCTACTATGACCGGCTGGAGGAGGCTTTCTTTTCCCAGATGGCCGCCGCTGCCCTCTACGACCCACTCACCGGCCTCCATAACCGTCGTTTTTTCCTAGAACACCTCGAGCGGGAAATCCCCTTTGCCCTGCGCCATCGCCTTCCCCTCCACTTGCTCTACCTGGATCTAGACAACTTCAAGCTCATCAACGATCGCTGGGGGCACTTGGCCGGGGATCAAGCCCTGATCCAGGTGGCCCAACAACTGCAGGCTCAAGTTCGCGGCGAGGACTTGCTGGCCCGCCTAGGGGGCGATGAATTTGCCCTCTTGGTGCGCGGGATCCCGGACTCTCAGATCCTGCAGTTGGCCAGGCGCCTACAGCAGGCCATCGAATCCCTTCCCCTGCAGGGGGGAATTCACCTCACCTGTAGCATTGGTGTCGCCTCTTTGCTCCGGCTTCCAGCAGAAACCTCTGCACCCAGCTTCCTAGATGCAGCCGACCAGGCCCTCTACCAGGCCAAAACGCAGGGGGGCAACCGGGAGGTGTTGCTGTAGGGTTCAGGATCCCTCCACCAAGCTGGCATAGGCCTCGGCGCTCATCGTGTCGTCGAGATCCTCCGGGTTGGTCATGCGCACCTTGATCAGCCAGCCATCCCCATAGGGATCGTCGGCAATGCTCTCCGGGCTGTCCACCACTGCTTTGTTCACCGCCACCACTTCCCCCGAAACAGGGGCATAGAGATCCTCCACGGCCTTAACGGATTCCACCGAACCAAAGCTCTCGCCCTTTTCAATCTCTGTTCCTTCCTCCGGCAGGCCGACGAAAACGATGTCGCCAAGCTGATCGACGGCATAAGCCGTGATCCCAATCACCGCAAGGTCATCCTCAACGCGGATGTACTCGTGGGTGTCCACATAGCGCAGATGGGGTGGATACTCCAGGGCCATGCCGTTTCCCCCGCTAGAATTCAGTGGATTATTCTAGGGTGAACCCCTGAAGCTGGTAAAGCTCTCCCAAGGGGATCCCCTAGGCTTGACACCTAACTAGAGGAACTCCATCAGCAGCCGATTCACGGTTTGCGGCGCCTCCTGCTGTGCCCAGTGGCCGCACTCGGGGATGTATTCTTTGCGAATGCCGTTGGGGAAAAAGGGATCCATTCCCTCGGTCAGCTCGCGGCTGAGGGCAAAGTCTTCCTCTCCCCAAATGAGTAGGGTGGGGGCGAGGATCTGCCGCAGAGGCTGTAAAAACAGGTTCTGCAGAGTGGGCAGGCTAAACAAGTGGCGGTAGTAGTTAAGGGCAGAGGTGAGCACCTTGGGTTTGGCGAGAGCCTCTTGGTAGATCTTCAGGTCATGTCGGGTGAAGGCACTCTTGCGCACCGAGGTTTCTTGGAAGATGCGCTGCACCCAATCGCCCAAGTTCCACTGGAGCACCCACTCCGGCAGCCAAGGCAACTGAAAAAAGAACAGGTACCAACTGCGGCGCATCTGATCTAGGTTGGTCAAGAACTCCCGCCGAAAGCAAGCCGGGTGAGGGGAATTGAGAACGGCCAGCTTGCGGATCTCGTCGGGGAAAAATTGCGCCCAGTGCCAGGCAATGGCTCCTCCCCAGTCGTGGGCCACCACTACCGCCCTCTTAGCCCCAAAGTGATCCAGGAGGCCGCGGACGTCCGCCGTGAGGGTATCTAGGTCGTAGCCGTGATCCGGCTTATCAGAGTCATTGTAGCCGCGTAGATCGGGGGCTACGACGCGAAACCGCTGCGCCAACACTGGGATCTGGTGCCGCCAGGAATACCAAAACTCCGGGAAACCATGCAACAAGATCGCCAGCTCCCCTTCCCCCTGGGTGACGTAGTGCAGTTGAATACCATTGGTCAGGGCATAGCCGTGCTGCCAGCTCCCCATCTTAGCGGCTACTTCAGAGGGAAGGCGTCGGATCCCTGCTTCTGTCATGTCGTCTGCTCTCAGGCCGAACCCATGATTTGGTATCCACCCATACTAACCTTTGTCGCTCTCTTGCTAGCGGGGAGTTTTCCGGAGGCGTCTGTAAAAGGCATCCTGGGAGAGAAGCGGCGGCTGCAAAGGTCGGATGAAAACTAACACAACATCCCCCCAGAAGATCGCCATTCTAGGGGCGGGAGCCTGGGGAAGTACGCTGGCTCTACTGGCCCAGGCCCAGGGGCACCGAGTGCAGCTTTGGGATCGGCGCAAGGATCTGGATCTCAAAGAGGTGCTCCAGGGATCCCAAATCCTTATCTCGGCAGTCTCCATGGCGGGGGTGCGCCCTGTGGTGGAAGCGGTGCGCCAGGTGGGGATCCCTCCCCAAGCGATTGTGGTCTCGGCCACCAAAGGGCTGGATCCGCTGCAGCTTCTGACCCCTGCCCAAATTTGGGGGGCCACTTTCCCAGAGCAGCCTCTGGTGGTGCTTTCGGGGCCCAACCTTGCGGCGGAAATCCGTCAGGGCTTGCCGGCAGCGGCGGTGGTGGCCAGCCGGCAGTCCTGGGCAGCTATGCAGGTACAGCATGCCCTGGCTTCGGAACGCTTTCGCCTCTACACCAGCAGCGATCCCTTGGGGGTGGAGCTGGGGGGCATCCTGAAAAATGTTATCGCCATCGCCGTGGGGGTGTGCGATGCACTGCAACTGGGCACCAATGCTCGGGCTGCCCTGGTCACCCGCGGCCTGGCAGAGATGATCCGGGTGGGATCCCACTTGGGGGCGCGGCCTGAGACCTTCAACGGCCTCTCAGGGCTAGGGGATCTGCTGGCCACCTGTCACAGTCCTTTGAGCCGCAACTACCGCGTAGGCTACGGCTTGGGTCAAGGCAGGCCTTTGTCCCGGGTTCTGGCCGAAATCGAGGGCACTGCCGAAGGGGTTTACACCGCCCCCGTCGTGGTCAAGATTGCCGCCCAGCATAACATCCGGGTGCCTATCACCCAGGAGGTGCATCTGTTGTTGCAAGGGCAGACCACCCCCCCTGCTGCCCTAGCCAGGCTGATGGAGCGACAACTCACCTCGGAATAAGACCCTCACCCCCCGCTCCTCTCCCTGAGGGAGAGGGGGGGCTAGACGTAGGTAGAGAAACGTTTCATTGCTATTTGAAGCTATTTGAAATGACCATAGCCGCAAATCCGCGGATGAGGAAAGGGGTTCTGCAGCGCATCAGGATTTTTGCAGAGGGTTGGGGTACCAGAATGAGCTATTTGGCGGAGTTTTTTTCCTCAGAGTTTTTCTATGCTGCCTCCATAGCTTCCCTGTTCGTTCCCGCATCAACTCGGCTCTCGATTGTTCCGGGAAGCCGACAGCCAGCCCCAGGGGTTGGGGGGTCTCTTGTTTGCTTGTTTGCGAAGCCACATGTCCAAACGCATCTTGGTGATTGAAGACGAACCCGCTATCCGCACCTATTTGCAGAAGGTGTTGCAACGAGCTGGGTACGACACTGTTGCGGCTAGCAACGGGGAGGAAGGATTACAGATGGTGCGCGCCCTCCTGCCGGATTTGGTGTTGTGCGATGTGGTCATGCCCAAGCTAAACGGCTACGGGGTGCTCGATGCCGTGAGATGGGATCAGTTCACTGCCCACATCCCCTTTGTCTTTCTCTCCTCGAAAACCAGCCGAGAAGACATGGAAGAAGGGCTGCGGCTCGGCTCTAATGCCTATCTAACCAAGCCCATCGACCAAAACCACCTGTTGAAAGCAATCGCTGCCCAACTGCTCTAAACTTTTAGCCATTTACCCCTGGGATAAGACTTCCAGGGAACCGAGAAAAGTTTTCCGGATCCCTGCCGGCTGTAGCTAGGGGATCAACGCCTGTTGTCGCTGCCGCTGTTGCCGCTCCAGGGCCTCGAACAGGGCTTGAAAATTGGCTTCGCCAAAGCCCGCGGCTCCGCCCACTCGCTGGATCACTTCGAAGAAAAAGGTGGGCCGGCCAAATAGAGGTTGGGTAAATGTTTGCAGCAGAAGGGGACGATCCTGGCCATCAGAGGCGGGCAGGGTGGCATCCAGAAGGATCTGCTGCTCCACCAGGTCTTGCCAGGAGATGGCCTGTCCAAGGGCGGAACGGAGCGCCAACCCCAACTCCCTTTCCAGGCTGGTGTAGTACTGCGGCGGCACCTGCAAAAAGTCCACTCCCCCCTGCCGCAACCGCCGCAGGCTGGCAACGATATCCGGGCTGTGCAGCGCCGCGTGCTGAATGCCCGGGCCACCATGGGCATCCAAAAACTCCTGAATCTGAGAAGCGGCGCAGGTGGGTTCGTTGATGGCCCATTGGATCCCGGCTTCTGGATCCCCTACCACCACGCTTTCCAGGCCAGAGGTGTCGGTGTGGATGCTGTAACGGTACAGATGCCGCCAGCCCAGCACCTGGCCATACCAGTCGGCTGCCGCCTGCAGGGATCCCTGCTCCACGTTCAACACCACGTGATCCCAATGGGAGAACAGGCCTGCTTCCGCAGGGGTGACGTTGGAGGGGCCGGGGACGAGAGAATGCCGGATCCCGTAGGGGGTGTGGAGGCAGAGCGCCGCTGCTGCCGGGATCCATTCCACTGGGGCGCCTCGCCCCCGCAACAGCTCCGCCAAGGCCGGTAGCTCCTGCTCCCCCACCGCCAAAGCCACGTCCACCACCCCCGGCGAATGCTGCTGCAAATAGCGATCCACCTCGTCCCCCGCCCGTGCCGGCTGAGACAGGCGCACGCGCAGGGATCCCTGCCGCAGATCCAGGGTGTTGCCGGCCTCGCTTTCCAGTCGGAAGCCCCAAACCCGACAAAAGTGTTCCCGCCAACGGGGCAGATCCCAAAGGTAGAAGTGCAGGTGATGGATCCCTTGGACAATTCGAATGGACTGGTTCATAGAAAGCGCACGGCTAACGCGAACGCCAGGTGTTCTGGTGTTTTCCCGGCAACAGGTAACCGGGGCCGCCCTAACCCAGCATAGGCTGGCCCTTTGGCGAGGGAAAAGGTCAAAACCCTTTCCAGCAAACCCTTAAGACAACATTAAAAACACGCTTAAAAATGCGCCCACAAAAACATCTTCGCAGGGCAAAGGACTAAAATTGAAGTGGGCGAGGTGTATGGCCAACATCCAAAAAAAGAAACAGCAGAGTTGCTAAAAGCTCTCCCTCAAGTCAGTCACCAGGCCCTCTCTTTTGCAAAGATTGTTGTAGCTTTTGGCAGTTGCTGGGGCGCCGCCTTGCCCTATTGTCAGCCTATTGGCGGAGTTGTCAGGCGTCATAGTTGGGAGGATTGTTATGATAGCGAGCGCGCAGCGTTCTGTAGCTTTGTCTACAGAATCGAAGGCCGAAAAAAATACAGAACGCAAAGTATCTGATCAAGCAGTTGCGAGAGATTTTCTGCCGGGACGGTGGCAGCGCTGCATCGATGTCCGAGATTTTATTCAGCGCAATTACACTCCCTACACCGGGGATGAAAGCTTTTTGGCGCCGGCCACCGAGCGCACCCAACGGCTGTGGGCCAAGGTTAAGGATTTGATGGCGCTGGAGCGGGAGCGGGGGGTTTTGGATGCCGACACCGACCTTCCTTCCAGCATCACCAGCCACCCGCCGGGCTATATCGACCGGGAGCTGGAGCAAATTGTAGGTCTGCAGACAGACAAGCCCCTGAAGCGGGCCATCCTGCCCTTTGGCGGCATCCGCCTGGTAGAGACGGCCCTCAAGGCCTACGGCTACGAGCTGGATCCAAAGGTTAAGGAGATCTTTACCAAATACCGCAAGACCCACAATGACGGGGTCTTCGACGCCTACACGGAGGAGATGCGCCGCTGCCGCCGCTCTGGCATCATCACCGGCTTGCCGGACGCCTATGGGCGGGGCCGCATCATCGGTGATTACCGGCGGGTACCTCTCTACGGGGTGGATCGGCTGATTGAAGACAAGGAGGCGCAAAAAGCCAGCCTCGACCTGGACACGATGGATGAAGAGACCATCCGCCTGCGGGAGGAGCTCTCAGAGCAGATCAAAGCCCTGCACGAGCTCAAGGAAATGGGGGCCAGCTACGGCTTTGACCTGGGCCGTCCGGCAGCCAACGCCCGCGAGGCCATCCAGTGGCTGTACCTAGCCTACCTGGCAGCGGTCAAAGAGCAAAACGGCGCCGCCATGTCCCTGGGGCGGGTCTCCACGTTCCTAGACATCTACATCGAGCGGGATCTGCAGGCCGGGATCCTCACCGAAGAAGAGGCCCAGGAGCTCATCGACCACTTTGTCATGAAGCTGCGCATGGTCAGGTTTTTGCGCACGCCAGAGTACAACGAGCTCTTCAGCGGCGATCCCACCTGGGTAACTGAGTGCATTGGCGGCATGGGGCTGGATGGGCGACCTCTGGTCACCAAGACCAGCTTCCGCATGCTGCACACCCTCTACAACCTTGGGCCGGCGCCGGAGCCCAACCTAACGGTGCTCTGGTCGGAGCGGCTGCCGGAAGCCTTCAAGCGCTACTGCGCCAAGGTCTCCATCGAAACCAGCTCCATCCAGTACGAAAACGACGACCTGATGCGCCCCTACTGGGGGGATGACTACGGCATCGCCTGCTGCGTATCGGCCATGCGCATTGGCAAGCAGATGCAGTTTTTTGGGGCGCGGGTAAACCTGGCCAAGTGCCTACTCTATGCCATCAATGGCGGTCGGGATGAGATCTCCGGTGAGCAGGTGGCCCCGGCCTACGCCCCCATCACCTCTGAGGTGTTGGAGTACGACGAGGTGTGGCCGCGCCTGGTGCAGATGATGGCCTGGCTGGCCAAGACCTACGTCAACACCATGAACATCATCCACTACATGCACGACAAGTACTGCTACGAGCGCCTGGAGATGGCCCTGCACGACCGCGACATTGTGCGCACGATGGCCTTTGGCCTGGCTGGCCTATCGGTGGTGGCGGATTCCCTCTCGGCCATCAAGTACGCGCGGGTGCGGGCAATTCGGGACGAGCGCGGCCTGGTGGTGGACTACGCGGTGGAGGGCGACTTCCCCAAATATGGCAACAACGACGACCGGGTTGACCAGATTGCGGTGCAATTGGTGCAGACCTTCATGGCGGAGCTGCGCAAGCACAAAACCTACCGCAACGCCATTCCCACCCAGTCCATTCTCACCATCACCTCCAACGTGGTCTACGGCAAGAAAACCGGCAACACCCCCGATGGGCGGCGGGCTGGCGAGCCCTTTGCGCCGGGGGCCAACCCCATGCATGGCCGCGACACCAAGGGAGCGGTGGCGTCGCTGGCCTCCGTGGCCAAGCTGCCCTACGACGACGCGCTGGATGGCATCTCCAACACCTTCTCCATCGTGCCGGCGGCCCTAGGGCGCACGGCCGAGGAGCGGGTTGCCAACCTGGTGGGGCTGCTGGACGGCTACATGCGGGATGGCGGCTTTCACCTCAACGTGAATGTCCTCAACCGCGAGACCTTGCTGCAGGCCATGGAGCACCCAGAGCTCTACCCGCAGCTCACCATCCGGGTTTCCGGCTACGCAGTGAACTTCATCAAGCTTACCCGCGAGCAGCAACTGGATGTGATTAACCGCACCTTCCATCAACACTTCTAAACGAGGGGGCGGGGGATCCCGGAAGGCTGCCCCTAGCCGGGTGGAGGATCCCCCCTCCCCAAGCAAGGAGGTTCAATGAGCTATAGCGTTGGGGATTTGGTTAGAGACTATGCGGCGGGACGGCGAGATTTCCAGGAGATCGAGCTGCCCCAGGCCGACCTACAAGGGATCCACCTAGCCGGTGCCGACCTGCGCTATGCCGATTTCAGCGGCGCCAACCTGGCAGGCGCCAACCTGCGGGGGTGCGATCTCAGCTTTGCCGATTTGAGCGGCGCCAACCTATCCAAAGCCGACCTGCGGGGATGTCTGCTTTTTGGCAGCAATTTCCGCGGTGCCCTCTTGGAGGGGGCTTTGCTGGATCACGCCGATTGCGATGCCTATACCCATTTCCCGGCGGGCTTTGATCCCAAAGCCCATCGCCTGCACAACCTCTCGGCGGAGGTCTCCCAGTAGGAGGTCTTTCCATTGGTTTTCAACCGTTAAGAAAAACACAGTCTGGGTAAAGTCCAAACCGTGATGTGCACAACATGGCCAGCAATTGGGAAGAAAACCTCAAGATTAGTTGATATTTTGCAAAAGCCATTGAGGATAGAAGTATGGATACCCCGCTCAACCCCTTGACGCCGATAACCGGCCGCATTCACTCGGTCGAGACCTGTGGCACGGTGGATGGGCCAGGGATCCGCTTTGTCATCTTCCTACAGGGCTGTCCTCTGCGCTGTCTGTACTGCCACAATCCCGACTGTCGGGATCCCAATGCCGGCCAGGTGGTGACGGTGGACTCCCTCATGGCGGAGATCCAGCGCTGCCGCAATTACTACTTCAAGGGTGGGGGAGTCACGGCCAGCGGGGGGGAACCGTTAATGCAACCCAACTTTGTGGCCGAGATTTTCCGCCGCTGCCACGAGCTGGACTTGCACACGGCGCTGGACACTTCCGGCTACGCGCCCTTGGGAGTGGCCAAGCCGGTTTTGGCCCATACGGATTTGGTGTTGCTCGATATCAAGTCCTATCTGCCGGAGCTCTATCGCAAAGTTACCGGCGTTTCGCTGCAGCCCACTCTCGATCTGGCTCGCTATTTGGATCAGATTCACAAGCCCACCTGGATTCGTTTTGTTCTCGTTCCTGGACTAACAGATCCTGAGGAAAACATCAAGGGCTTGGCTGAGTTTGTGGCCACTCTATCCAACGTGGAGCGGGTGGAGGTTTTGCCCTTTCACAAGATGGGGGAATACAAATGGCAGCAGTTGGGACTGCCCTACACCCTCAGCGATGTCCAGCCGCCCACGCCGGAACAGATCAACCACGCTTTGCAGATCTTTCGCGAGCGGGGATTGGTGGCGGTTTAATGGCTGCTAAGACTTAGTTTATTGCCGTAGCAACAGTAACAAAAACAGAGCCAATCCCCATTTGCATCAGCTTGATCCCAAAGTCATCTCTAAAATTCTTAGGCTGCCCCTAAAGTAGCGCTAGGTTGAACTTATAGGCTAGGAGCTGGCCAACTCTGGCAGATGGAAAAATAGAGGAGGGATCCCCAGTGGAAGTGCGCGTAACCTACCAAAATGGCGTTCAATTTCAAGCCGAAAGCCGCGGCCATCGCATTCTCAGCGATCAGCCCTTGGACAACCACGGCCAAGATCAGGGAATGACGCCACCGGAGTGGTTTTTGGCCTCTTTGGGTGCCTGTGTTGGCTTTTATGCCGTCAAGTATCTGGAAGCGCGGCAGTTGGATCCTCGGGGGCTGGAAGTGGTTGTTACTGCAGATAAAGTTGAGCACCCCAGCCGCTTAGACAACATTTGCATTCGCGTTCAGACGGGGATCTCCCTCGACGAAAGGCAGCAAAAGGGCCTAGAAAAAGCTGTCGACGCTTGCATCATCCACAACACCCTCACCCATCCCCCAAAAATGACCACCGAGATCCAGGTTCCCGCACCTGTGGGCGCTTAGCCAGCCAGGGAGCCCAGGGAGTCTTGTAGCTCTAACTGTTACTCTTGCCTCAACTCTTAACCCGTATGGATGTGATTTTGGAGGGATCCACCTATGCCTGTTACCAATCTCGAGGAACTGGAAGCTTTAATCCAACAGGTGAAAGCTGCCCAGGCTGAGTATGCCACCTTCACCCAGGAGCAGGTGGATCGAATCTTTCACAAAGCTGCCCTGGCGGCCAACAACGAGCGGATCCCCTTGGCCAAGCTGGCCGTAGAGGAGACCGGCATGGGTATTGTGGAAGACAAGGTGATCAAAAATCACTTTGCCTCTGAATACATTTACAACAAGTACAAACACGAGAAAACCTGTGGCGTCATTGAGCGGGACGAGAGCTTTGGCTACGAGCGCATTGCCGAGCCGGTGGGGCTTTTGGCAGGCATTGTGCCGGTCACCAATCCCACTTCGACGACTATTTTCAAAGCCCTCATCACTCTGAAAACCCGCAACGCCATCATTTTTGCGCCTCACCCCCGCGCCAAACGATGCACCATTGCCGCGGCCAAGGTGGTCAAAGAGGCGGCTGAGGCGGCAGGCGCGCCTGTGGGCTTGATTGGCTGGATTGACGAGCCCACGATTGAGCTTTCTCAGGCTTTGATGCAGCATCCGGAGGTGAAATTGATCCTGGCCACCGGCGGCCCCGGCATGGTCAAGGCGGCCTATTCCTCCGGCCACCCCTCGCTGGGCGTGGGGGCGGGCAACACGCCGGCGGTCATCGACACCAGTGCCGACATTCCCATGGCCGTCAGTTCAATCTTGCTCAGCAAAACTTTTGACAACGGCATGATCTGCGCCTCGGAACAGGCGGTGATTGTGGTGGAGGCCGTTTATGAGCAGGTGAAGGCGGAGTTTTGCCATCGAGGGGCCTACTTTTTGGATCCGGAACAAACGCAAGCGGTGCGCCGCATCCTCCTCAAGGATGGCCGTCTCAATCCGGCTATTGTTGGCCAATCGGTGCAGACCATCGCTGCTCTGGCCGGGATCCAGGTACCCGAAGGCACCAAGCTGCTGATTGGGGAAGTGGACAAGGTGGGGCCCGAAGAGCCGTTTTCCTACGAAAAATTGGCCCCTGTTTTGGCCTTCTACCGCGCCAAGGATTTCCACAGCGCCGTCGAGGTTGCTGTCCAACTGGTCAATTTCGGTGGGCGGGGCCACACCTCTGTCTTGTATACCGATCCCGCCAACCAGGACGATATTGCCTACTTTGAGCATGCCCTCCAAACAGCACGGGTGCTGATCAACACCCCCTCTTCCCAGGGGGCGATTGGGGATCTCTACAACTTTAGGCTGGATCCCTCGTTAACTTTGGGCTGTGGCACGTGGGGGGGCAACTCGGTCTCCGACAATGTGGGGCCGCGCCACCTGCTCAACATTAAAACCGTGGCCTACCGGCGGGAAAATATGCTCTGGTTCCGGGTGCCGCCCAAGATCTACTTCAAGCCGGGATGTCTACCGGTGGCGCTGCGGGAGTTGGCCGGCAAAAAACGGGCTTTTTTGGTGACCGATAAGCCCCTCTTCGAGCTGGGTGTGCTGCAGCCGGTTACCCAGGTTTTGGACGAGCTGCACGTGAACTGGGATGTCTACCACGATGTGGAGCCGGATCCCACCCTCAGCAACGTCAACCGCGGCTTGGAGCAGTTGCGCCAGTTTCAGCCGGATGTCATCATCGCCGTGGGTGGCGGATCCCCGATGGATGCGGCCAAGGTGATGTGGCTGATGTACGAGCAGCCCCAGGTGGAGTTTGAAGGCCTGGCAACGCGCTTTATGGACATCCGCAAGCGGGTCTACGAGCTGCCGCCGCTGGGGCAAAAAGCCCAACTGGTCTGCATCCCCACCACTTCCGGGACGGGATCCGAGGTAACGCCCTTTGCGGTGGTGACCGATGACCGGGTGGGGATCAAGTACCCCCTGGCCGACTACGCTCTCACCCCCAGCATGGCCATTGTCGATCCGGATCTCACCCTGAAGATGCCCAAGAAGCTGACGGCTTACGGCGGCATCGATGCCCTCACCCACGCCTTGGAAGCCTATGTCTCGGTGATGGCCAGCGAGTTTACCGACGGGCTGGCGCTGCAGGCAATTAAGCTGCTGATGACCTACCTGCCGCGGGCCTACGAGAAGGGAGCTGAGGATCCAGAAGCGCGGGAAAAAGTCCACTACGCCGCCACCCTTGCGGGCATGGCCTTTGCCAACGCCTTTTTGGGGGTGTGCCACTCTTTGGCCCACAAGCTGGGATCCACCTTCCACCTGCCCCACGGCCTGGCCAATGCCCTGATGATTACCCACGTCATCCGCTACAACGCCACCGACGCCCCCTTCAAGCAGGCCATCTTTCCCCAGTACCGCTACCCCAACGCCAAGCACCGCTATGCCGAAATTGCCGATTACCTGCAGTTGGGGGGAGCCAATGATGATGAAAAGGTCATGCGCCTCATTGAGGCCATCGAGGAGCTGAAGCGGAAGCTAGGGATCCCGGCCAGCATTCGCGAGGCCCTCAGCGAGAGCGAGCAGGCCTTTTACGACCGTCTGGAAGCGATGGCGGAGCAGGCTTTTGATGACCAATGCACCGGCGCCAACCCCCGCTACCCCCTCATTCAGGATATGAAGGAGCTGTACGTCTTGGCCTATCGGGGCTGCCGGGTGGAGGCTGCCCTCTACCACCAGCCGGAGCCGGCTCTGGTTTAAGGTCGGCCTTCCTCCCCGCCAAAACGTACTTCTCCCTTCCCTCCTTGCAACGGCTATGGCTACGCTGCACCGCCCCGATCCCAGCCTGGACATCTGGAAGGCCAGATCCCACCCCTTAGATCCCATTTTTCTGCCCCGCTCGGTGGCGGTGGTGGGGGCAACAGAGCGCGAGGGCAGTGTGGGGCGCACGGTGCTCTGGAACCTCATCAGCCACCCCTTTGGCGGCACGGTCTACCCGGTCAACCCCAAGCGGCACCAGGTGTTGGGCATCCGGGCCTACGAGCGGCTCTCTGCTCTGCCGGAGCCGGTGGATCTGGCCATCATCGCCATCCCGGCAGCCGGGGTGCCGGCGGTTATTCAAGAATGCGTCGAGGCCGGCGTCAAGGGGGCCATTGTCCTCTCGGCAGGCTTTAAGGAAATTGGCCCGGAGGGGCTGGAGCTGGAAAAGGCCATCCAAGAGGCTGCCCGCGGCAAGCTGCGCCTCATTGGTCCCAACTGCCTGGGGATCCAAAATCCCCACACCGGCCTCAATGCCACCTTTGCTGCCCAGATGGCCCGACCCGGCAACGTGGGGTTTATCAGCCAAAGCGGGGCCCTCTGCACCTCGATCCTGGACTGGAGCCTGCGGGAAAATGTCGGCTTTAGCGCCTTCATCTCTCTGGGATCCATGCTGGATGTGGGCTGGGGGGATCTCATCGACTATCTGGGCGAGGATCCCCACACCCACAGCATTGTCCTCTACATGGAGTCGATTGGGGATGCGCGGTCGTTTGTGTCGGCGGCCCGCGAGGTGGCGCTGAGCAAGCCCATTATTGTCATCAAGGCGGGGCGTACCCAGGCGGCGGCCCAGGCGGCAGCTTCCCACACGGGATCCCTCACCGGCAGCGACGCGGTTTTGGATGCAGCCTTCCGCCGCTGCGGTGTGCTGCGGGTGGATCACATTGAAGATCTCTTCGACATGGCGGAGGTGCTGGCCAAACAGCCCCGCCCGCAGGGCCCCCACCTCAGCATCCTCACCAATGCCGGCGGACCGGGGGTGCTGGCCACCGACGCCCTCATCCGCGCTGGGGGATCCCTGGCCCAGCTCTCTCCCCAAACCCTGGAGCAGCTTAACTCCATCCTGCCGCCCCACTGGAGCCACGGCAATCCCATTGATATTTTGGGCGATGCCGGGCCGGAGCGCTTTGCCCAGGCGCTGGAGATCGTGCTGCGGGATCCCGCCAGCCAGGGCTGTTTGGTGATCCTCACCCCCCAGGCGATGACGGATCCCACCGCCACTGCTGCCAAGGTGGTGGAGACCTGGCGGCGCAGCGGCTCCTGGCAGCCCATCCTGGCCAGTTGGATGGGGGGAGACTTGGTGGATGCCGGCGAGCAGATCCTTAACCAAGCGGGGATCCCCACCTACCGCTATCCGGATCAGGCGGCACGGGTGTTCAGCTATCTGTGGCGCTTTAGCGACAACCTCAAGGCCCTCTACGAAACTCCCACTCTGCTCCCTGCAACAGCGGTCGGGCGCGAGAGGGTGCAACAAATTCTCGGCCAAGCCCGGCAGCAAGGTCGCCGGCTCTTAACCGAGGTTGAGTCCAAGGAGATCCTGGCCGCCTACGGGATCCCGGTGGTGCCCACGCGGGTGGCCAATAGCCCGGAAGCAGCGGTAGAGGCCGCCGCAGAAATGGGCTACCCGGTGGTGCTGAAGCTCTACTCCCATACCCTCACCCACAAGAGTGACGTGGGCGGCGTCCAGCTCAACCTGCCCGATGCCGAAGCGGTGCGGCGGGCCTTCGCCCAGATTCTCCGCAACGTCAGCGAGAAAGCAGGGCCAGAGCACTTCCAAGGGGTGACGGTGCAGCCGATGATCCGCACCGACGGCTACGAGCTGATCCTGGGCAGCAGCGAGGATCCCCAGTTTGGGCCGGTGTTGCTGTTTGGCAGCGGCGGCCAACTGGTGGAGGTGTTCCAGGATCGCGCCATTGGCCTTCCCCCCCTCAACACCACCTTGGCGCGCCGCCTGATGGAGAATACCCTCATCTACAAGGCCCTCAAGGGGGTGCGGGGGCGCCGAGCCGTCAATCTGGAAGCGCTGGAACAGCTTTTGGTGCGCTTCAGCCAACTGGTGGCCGAACAGCGGCAGATCCAAGAGATCGACATCAACCCCCTGCTGGCCTCGGGCGAGCAACTGCTGGCTTTGGATGCCCGCGTCATTTTGCGCTCGGAGCAAGAACCCCCCGTACCGTTGGCCATCCGCCCCTACCCCAGCCAGTACAGTTGGCCCTTCCGCGAGGGCATCACCATCCGCCCCATCCGTCCCGAAGACGAGCTGCTGGTGATCCAGTTTCACCGCCACGTCTCCGACTACAGCATCTACCTGCGCTACTTCCACCCCATCAAATACAGCGCCCGCATCGCCCACGAGCGCTTGGTTCGCATCTGCTTTAACGACTACGACCGCGAGATCGCCCTGGTGGCGGAAAAACAGGAGCCAGAAGCTACAATCCTCGGCATCAGCCGCCTCTCCAAAAAACACGGCCTTCCCGAAGAAGCCGAGTTTGCCCTGTTGGTGGCGGATCCCTACCAAAGACAGGGGATCGGCACGGAGCTGCTGACCCGCCTGATTCAGGTGGCCCGCTGCGAAGGGATCCGGCGCCTCACCGGCGAGGTGCTCAGCGAAAACGAGGGCATGCGCCGCCTCTGCAGGCGCTTGGGGTTCCAGTTGCTCCCCTCTTCAGAGGATCCCGGCCTCCTCAGGGCCACGCTGGATCTTGCTGCCGATGCGGCGCTCCCCACCCCCTGCCCTGCCTAGGGATCCCTGGCCCTAAAAACGGTTTGCCGACCGGCT
>NZ_JANSJA010000113.1:35532-44743 GCF_047462335.1 Synechococcus sp. H60.1 | reverse complement strand
GGGAAGTGAGGATTCTCCTAGCTTCTTTTGCGGTGACCCGCGATGCCTACCGGCAGATCATCCCTGCCTTTGAGGCCCACTGGCTGGCCCAGACCGGCCAACGGGTGCGCGTAGAAAGCAGCTACGCCGGCTCGGCCACACAAGCGCGGGCGGTCATTGACGGGCTGGATGCCGATGTGGTGGCTCTGGCCCTGGGCCTGGATGTGGAGCGCCTTGTGGCTGCCGGTCTCGTTCGACCAGGCTGGGAAAGCCGCACGCCCAACCAAGGGATCGTCACCCGCTCAGTGGCGGCAATCGTCACGCGGCAGGGCAACCCCCACGCTATCCACTCTTGGCTGGATCTGGCCCAGCCTGGCTTGCAGGTGATCACCGCCAACCCCAAAACCTCAGGGGGCGCCCGCTGGAACTTTTTGGCTCTCTGGAGTGCTGTTCCGGAGCCCCAAGCCCTGGCCTTCACCACCCAGGTCTACAAAAATGTCCGCGTCCTGCCACGGGACTCGCGGGAGGCTACGGATGTCTTTTTCCAAAAAGGGCAGGGGGATGCCCTGCTCACCTACGAACAGGAGGTGATCCTGGCCGGCCTGCGCGGCCAGCCCTTGCCCTACGTGGTGCCGGATCCCAACATTTCCATCGACAACCCCGTAGCCGTGGTGGATGCCACGGTGGAGCGCAAAGGAACCCGCAGCGTGGCCGAAGCCTTTGTGAACTACCTGTTTACTCCAGAAGCGCAACGGGCCTTTGCCGAGGTGGGTTTCCGTCCGGTGGAGCCGACGGTGGCGCAAGAGTTTGCCTGGCGGTACCCTCCCATTGAGAAGCTGGTAACCGTTGCCGATCTGGGCGGCTGGGAAGCAATCCAAAACCGCTTCTTTGCCGATGGGGCTGTGTTTGACCGCATCCAAGCTGGGTTGTAGGGAGCCTCCCTTGTTTTGCATCCCCATTCAAGGTATGCTGGGAGCAGTATCAACGGTTTGTTGACAGGTTTACCGTAGATTAGAGGCTCCCTACCTCCTCAGGGATAGGCAGCGCCATCCGGCCAACCCTTAGCTAGGCAGAACCTATGGGCATCACCATTGCAGGGGTATCGAAGCGTTTTGGCCAGTTTCAGGCTCTCCACCCTACGGATCTCACCATTCCCACGGGATCCCTGGTTGCCCTGTTGGGACCGTCGGGTTCCGGCAAATCTACCCTCTTGCGCCTGATTGCCGGCCTAGAAAAGCCGGACACGGGGCGGATTTTCCTCACCGGGCGGGATGCCACGCATGCCAGCGTCCAGGAGCGCAACGTCGGCTTTGTCTTCCAGCACTACGCCCTGTTCAAGCACATGACGGTGCGGCAGAACATCGCCTTTGGCCTGGAGATCCGCAAAGCTTCGCGGGCTGAGATCCGGGCACGGGTGGACGAGCTGCTGGAGCTGGTGCAACTGTCGGGGTTGGGGGATCGCTACCCCTCACAGCTTTCGGGGGGACAGCGGCAGCGGGTGGCTCTGGCCCGCGCCTTGGCGGTGGAGCCGCAGGTGTTGCTCCTGGATGAGCCCTTTGGGGCGCTGGATGCCAGAGTGCGCAAGGAGCTGCGCCAGTGGCTGCGGCGCCTGCACGACGAGGTACACGTCACCACCGTCTTGGTCACCCACGACCAAGAGGAAGCCATGGAGGTGGCCGACCAAATTGTGGTCATGAACCAGGGGCGGATCGAACAGGTGGGATCCCCTGCCGAGATCTACGATCACCCGGCCACTCCCTTTGTCATGAGCTTCATCGGCCCGGTCAACGAGCTCTCTCCCCGCTCCCTGTTATCTTGCCAGCTTCCCGAGGCCCAGGCGGGCCCGCACCAGCTCTTCTTGCGCCCCCACGATGTGCAGATCGAGGTCAACCCCAATAGCAGCGGCGTCTCGGCTTGGGTCAAAGAGATCATCCACCTGGGGCGGGAGATCCAGGCGGAGCTGATTCTCAGCGATGGCGGATCCCTGTGGGCCCACCTCAGCCGCGAGCAATATGCCAGCCAGCCGCTGCAGGTGGGGCAGCAGGTCTATGTCCGCCCCAAGGTGGTCAAGGCCTTTCCCCTCAAAAAAAACGATAAGAAAACTGCCATGACCCCGCTGGCAATGGCGGGACGGAGTCCGATGTCGCTGGGAGCTTGAGGAAAGTTGCAGCAAGCCGGGTTTCAACTGTCTTGGCCGTGGCGGCTGAGCTTGGGCTATCTCTTCCTGATGTTGGCCTTGCCGCTGGCGGCCTTGATCGCCAAGTCCAGCAGCGTCGGCTGGGCGGAGTTCTGGCGGATCGCGACGGATCCGGTGGCCCTCTCCGCCTATGAGGTTACTTTTGTAACCGCGCTGCTGGCGGCTTTGGTTAACGGCGTAATGGGCACCCTGACGGCTTGGGCGTTGGTGCGCTACGCCTTCCCCGGCAAAAAGCTCCTCGAGGGGTTGATCGATCTGCCCTTTGCCCTGCCCACGGCTGTGGCCGGCCTCACCCTGGCAACCGTTTACAGCAGCAACGGCTGGATTGGATCCCTTTTGGCCCCCTTGGGGATCCGCATTGCCTTTACCCGGCTGGGGGTGGGGGTGGCGATGCTGTTTATCTCTTTTCCCTTTGTGGTTCGGACGGTACAGCCGGTGCTGCAGGAGCTGGAACGAGATGTGGAAGAGGCGGCCTGGAGCTTGGGCGCCTCCCGCTGGCAGACCTTCTGGCGGGTGGTGCTGCCCCAGATTTTGCCCGCCGTGTTGACCGGCGTGGCCCTAGGGTTTTCCCGTGCTGTGGGTGAATATGGCTCCATTGTTATCATCGCCTCTAGCATCCCCTTCCGGGATCTCATCGCGGCAGTGCTGGTGATCCAGCGGCTGGAACAGTACGACTATGCCGGGGCAACGGTGATCGGGACGGCGATGCTGGGGATCTCGTTCTTGTCGCTGGTGGTGATTAACCTTCTGCAAGCCTGGGGAAGTCGCCATGAAACCTGACGGGATAGCGGGTGTCCAACCGGAGCCATCGACAAACCCTTGGCTGTCGGGCCTGTTGATCGGCATTGTCGGGCTCTACATCGCCCTGCTGCTTGGGATCCCGGTGGTGAACATCTTTTATCAGGCGTTTCGAGAAGGGATCCCAGCTTTTCTCCAGCACCTGACCGAGCGGGAGCTGCTCAGCGCCCTCCGATTGACGGTGCTGACGGCGCTGGTTGTTGTTCCCCTCAATACTTTTTTTGGCCTCTGCGCCGCCTTGGCCTTGGCTCGCCGCCGTTTTCCGGGGCGGGCTTTGCTGCTCAGCTTGATCGATCTGCCCTTTTCCATTTCCCCGGTGGTGGCCGGCCTGATGCTGGTGCTCCTCTTTGGCCGTCAGGGTTGGCTGGGATCCTGGAACCTGCGGGTCATCTTTGCCTTTCCGGGCATTGTGCTGGCCACGGCTTTCATCACGCTCCCTTTTGTGGTGCGGGAGGTACTGCCGGTGTTGGAAGAGGCCGGCAGCGAGGAAGAAGAAGCCGCCAAAACCCTGGGGGCCAATTCCTGGCAGATCTTCTGGCGCATCACCCTACCCAACATCCGCTGGGGACTCCTGTACGGGGTCATCCTGACCAATGCCCGCGCCATGGGGGAGTTCGGCGCTGTCGCGGTGGTCTCTGGCAACATCATTGGCCGCACCCAGACCCTTCCCTTATTTGTGGAAGATGCCTACCGCAGCTATGCCACGGGCTCAGCCTATGCGGCGGCAGTGGTGCTCTCCTTGCTGGCGGTGGTAACCCTGGTGGCCAAGGAGCTGCTGGAGCGGGGATCCCCTTCCCGCCGCGTCTTCTAGAGTTCTGTTGGGATCTTTGCAATCAACGCTCTAACCCCCCTCTCCCTGAGGGAGAGGGGCCGGGGGTGAGGGCAGCCATGACCGCCATCGGCCAGGGTGTGGCTTAGACAGACTCGGTGAGGATCTCGGGCAGACAAACCTGGGTGCCCCCCAGGCCGCAGTAGCCGCGTGGGTTTTTGGCCAGGTACTGCTGGTGGTAGTCTTCGGCGTAGTAGAACTCTGGGGCGTCCAGGATCTCAGTGGTGATTTGGCCGTAGCCGTGGGCGCTCAGAGCCTGCTGGTAGAGATCGCGGGTTTTTTCCGCCAGCTCCCGTTGTGCCGGGGAATAGACGTAGATGCCGGAGCGATACTGGGTGCCCACATCATTGCCCTGGCGCATCCCTTGGGTGGGATCGTGGTTTTCCCAAAACACCTTCAAAAGCTGCAGGTAGCTAATCTGGCTGGGATCGTAAACCACCCGCACCACCTCGTTGTGGCCAGTCAAACCGGTGCAAACCTCCTCATAGGTGGGGTTGGGGGTATACCCGCCAGCGTAGCCCACGGCAGTGGTGAACACCCCGGGCAACTGCCAAAACTTGCGCTCCGCTCCCCAAAAGCAGCCCATGCCGAACAGGGCCAGCTCCATGCCCTCGGGAAAAGGGGGCTTTAGGGGCGTGCCCTTGACGTAGTGCCGGTTAACGATTGCCATTGGCTCGGAGCGGCCCGGCAAAGCCTCTTCCGGCGTGGGCAAGGTCAGCTTCTTGCTCAGTTTGCCAAAACCAAAGAGCGCCATGGCGGTAGCCCGATACATTCGTTAACATCTACCAGCCTAGCTTAGATAGCCGCTCTTGTCTCGAGAAAAGATTGGCAAGGGAGCGGCCTGGGGATTTCAGACCGCCAGCTCCACAACCACAGGGGCATGGTCGCTGGGCTTTTGTAGCCGCCGCGGCTCGACGTCGATCCAGCAGGCAGTGACCTTGTCCTGGAGCGGGGGAGAAAGGTAGAGGTGGTCGATGCGCCAGCCGCGATTCTTCTGAAACCCTCCGGCCCGGTAGTCCCACCAGCTAAAATGTCCGGGATCCGGGTTAAACTTGCGGAAGGCATCCTCAAACCCCAAAGCCAGGATCTCCCGCAGGGCCTGCCGTTCTGGCTCCGAGGCCATGATTTCTCCGGCCTTTTGGGGATCGTAGATATCGCGGTCTTCCAGGGCAATGTTAAAGTCCCCACAGAGCAAGATGGGATCCCCTTGGCTGAGGGCAACGGCCAGGTAGTCCTTCAGCGTGGCCAGCCAGCGCAACTTGTAGGCGTACTTGTCGGATCCCACCGCCTCGCCGTTGGGCACGTAGAGGTTGAGAATGCGGATCCCGTGGTAGAGGGCACCGATCAGCCGCTTTTGCTCGTCCAGGTCTGCAGCCGCCGACAGCAGCGCGCCAAACCCCCGCTCCACCTTCTCCGGCACCTCCCGGCTGATTACGGCCACGCCGTTGTAGGACTTTTGCCCGTACACCTCCACATGAAAGCCTCGCTCCTCGAAGGGGGCGCGGGGAAAGTCCTCATCCACCACCTTGGTCTCCTGCAAGCAGAGCACATCCAGGGATCCCTGCTTGTCTAGCCAAGCCAAAACTTGCGGCAACCGGGTGCGAATGGAGTTGACATTCCAGGTGGCCACTTGCATAGCAGCAGGTTCCCAAGACAACGCTCAGGCCACCATTTTGGCCAAACCCAGGGGATGGATCCCCTGGGGCGAGACCGCGATCCGGTAGGGCAACACCTCGACCCCCGCCTGCAGCGCCTGGCGAAACAGATGGGCATAGCGGGGATCCCGTTCTGCGCCAGGGGCGAACTCGGTGCAATCGGCACGGTTGATCCAGTACAGCAGCAGAGCCCGCTGCCCTTGCCGGCGGATCTCAATCAAATCCTCCAGGTGTTTTTGCCCGCGAGTCGTCACCGTATCCGGGAAGAGGGCGCGGGATCCCACGGCCCAGGTGGTATTTTTAACCTCTAGGTAGGCCAAGCCAGAGTCTCCTATCAGCAGGAAGTCGATTTTGCTCCTGCCGCAGGTCACTTCCCGTTGCCAACAAGAAAACCCCGCCAACTGGGGAAACCACCCTTGTTCCAGCCCCCATTCCACCAGGCGATTGGGCAGGCCGGTGTTGATCCCCACCCACACTCCTTCCACCTGGATCATCTCCCAGGTGTAGGCCAATTTGCGCTTAGGATCGGGGTGATGGGAGAGGTACACAGGTGCCCCTACCTGGCAAACCCCCGTCATCGGCCCGGTGTTGGGGCAGTGAGCGGTTACCTGTTGCCCATTTTCCAGCTCCACCTCGGCAAAGAAGCGCTTGTAGCGGCTGCGCAACACCCCTCTGTGCAGGGAGGTCGGGAAACGATAGGGCAGCGCCCCCTGTTGGCCTGTCATTCGCAAGAGCTCTCCGATAAGTATTTTTTCTTTAGGATTTTGGAAGTCTTCCAGGGGTGGGGTGTTTCCTGCGCTAGGGTAAATGACGTATCTCCCCGGCCAGGGCCTTTTTTTGCCGATGCCTTGTTCCTATACCTCTCAATATCCTATCTTTTTCTATCCCTTTGCCAAAACTTGGAGAAGAAAGCCCGAATGTTGCGTCTTGATCCTGAGCCCGGCTTTCAGCCCCCGGATCCCTTCCAGGACAACCGCGGTCGCGTGGCCATCTTCATCGACGGATCCAACCTCTTCTATGCCGCCCTGCAGATGGGCATTGAGATCGACTACACCCGCCTGCTGAAGACGCTGACCGGCCGTTCTCCCCTTCTGCGCTCCTTCTTCTACACCGGCGTCGATCGCAACAACGAAAAGCAGCAGGGGTTTTTGCTCTGGATGCGTCGCAACGGCTACCGCGTGGTTACCAAAGAGCTGACCCAACTGCCCGATGGATCCAAGCGGGCCAACCTGGATGTGGAAATTGCTGTGGACATGTTGTCGCTGGTGCGTTGGTACGAGACGGCAGTGCTGGTGAGCGGCGATGGGGATTTGGCCTACGCGGTCAATGCCGTCAGCTACCAAGGGGCACGGGTGGAGGTGGTCAGCTTGCGTTCCATGACCAGTGACCAACTGATCAACTTGGCAGATCGCTACATCGACCTAGAATCCCTCAAAGACCAAATTAAGAAGACCAATCGCCCCTCCTATCTGTACCGACCCGGGTTCACCACCGACGAGGAGGATGAGGGGTAATTTTTCTCTCACCCCCCCACCCCAAAGGAGGGAGTTCAGCGAGATGGCAAAGTTGAAGGGATCCCCTGCAGCAGGTAAACGGGGTTAAGGGGGGCGAAGCGGGTGCCTTCTGCCAGGGCTGTGGAGCGGGAGATCTGGATGTGTTCTAGCCGCACCTGCCAGCCCTGCGAGCGCAGCCATTGCAGGGTTTCGCTGCAGGTTTCCAGAGTGGCAAAGTTGGCCACCAAGATCCCCTCAGGCCGCAGGCGGGCCGCCACCACCGGCAGCAGATCGCGGATCCCTTTGCCGCCTCCCCCCAGCAACACCCGATCGGGATCCGGCAAGTCGGCCAGCACCTGGGGCGCTGCCCCGGGGATCACGTGCAGGTTCTCCAGGCCGAAGCGTTGGCGGTTGCGCCGGATGAGACAAATACCCATGGCGTTGCGCTCAACGGCATAGACCTGGAGCTGGGGGGAGAGGCGGGCAATCTCTACGGCCACGGAGCCGGTGCCGGCCCCGACATCCCACACCACTCCCTGCCGCGGCAATTGCAAGGCCCCCAGGGTGAGCAGGCGGATGGGTTGCTTGGTGATCAGGCCGGGCTGGTCGGGAAAGGTGTGGAACTGATCGTCGGGGATCCCGACTAGGGGCCAGCGGCGGGGATCCGGTTCCGGGTCAACGCGGCGCAACACCACCAGATTGGGGCTGGGGAAGGCGGAGTTCTCACCTTCCTGCAGAGGCAGGATCTGCTCGTGGGGGGATCCCAGTTGGCTGCATACCCAGCCCTGGTAGCGCACCGGCAACTGCAGGTCGGCAATGAACTGGGCCAAGCTGGCTGGCGTGTGCTCTGGGTCGGTAAGCACCACAATCACAGGGGATCCCTGTTTGAGAGCGGGTTCCAACGGCTCCATTCCCCGCCCGTGCAGACTGAGAATGGTGGCCTCCTGCCAGGGGATCTGCAGGCGGTTGAGGGCCAACTGCACCGAGCTGACTTGGGGGTAAAAAGCCAGTTGCTCCGCCGGGAAATACTGGGTCAGCAGGCGCCCAATCCCAAAAAACAGGGGATCCCCGCTGGCCAATAAAACCAGGGATCCCTGTGCCAGCTCCTTTTGCAAAAGCGGGATCCAACTTTCCACCGATCCAGTAAGCCGGATCTGGCGAGCCGGATGGTCGGCAAAGTGCTGCAGCAGGCTGGGGGGCCCGGCCAGGGTTTGCGCTTGGGAGAGGGGGGGAATCGCCCAAGAGGCCACCGAGCCATCTCCAGCTACCCCTACGACCGCAAGCTGAGGCAACCGGCTCGCCATCTAGCGTTCGACAGGCGGGTGGTACTGGCGCATGTGGTTGAGAAAATCCAGGCGCAGCTCCGCTACCTCCCGCTGCATCTCCCGCATTTCCCGAATAAAGCCCAGATGAGCCTCGATCAGGCGGCCATCCCGCTCCCGAAATTGCTCCATCATCATGGCTTGCGCTTCCCTCAGCTCGGCAAACCCGGCCTGCATATCGCGGCGAGACTCCTGGATGGCCCTCTCCAGCTCATCTCCCCGCTCTTCGTTCTGGCGAATCCGCTCCTGGTTGTGCTGAATTAACGCCCGGATCTCCTGGATTTCGGTCTGGAGCTGGGCCTCGATGGCCTGCCGCTCGGCTCGCATTGCAGCCATCTGGGCCTCAAAGCGCTCGGCGGCCCGCTGCTGTTCGGCCCGGATCTCGGCGATCTCGGCGGAGAAACGCTCAGCGGCCCGCTGCTGCTCAGCTCGGATCTCGGCGATCTGAGCTGCAAAGGCCTGTCGCATTTCCGTCATCTGGGCCTCAAAGCGCTCGGCGGCCCGCTGCTGTTCGGCCCGGATCTCGGCGATCTCGGCGGAGAAACGCTCAGCGGCCCGCTGCTGCTCAGCTCGGATCTCGGCGATCTGAGCTGCAAAGGCCTGTCGCATTTCCGTCATCTGGGCCTCAAAGCGCTCGGCAGCTTGTTGCCGCTCGGCCCGGAGTTCGGCGATCTCGGCGGAGAAACGCTCAGCGGCCCGCTGCTGCTCGGCTCGGATCTCGGCGATCTGGGCTGCAAAGGCCTGTCGCATTTCCGTCATCTGGGCCTCAAAGCGCTGGGCGGCCCGCTGCTGCTCAGTTCGGATCTCGGCGATCTGGGCTGCAAAGGCCTGCCGCATTTCCGTCATCTGGGCCTCAAAGCGCTGGGCGGCTCGCTGCTGCTCAGCCCGCAGCTCTTGAAGCTCTTCTTGTTGGAGCTGAAGGTTGCGGATCAGCCACT
>NZ_JANSJA010000113.1:17187-35432 GCF_047462335.1 Synechococcus sp. H60.1 | reverse complement strand
GCCCGCAGCTCTTGAAGCTCTTCTTGTTGGAGCTGAAGGTTGCGGATCAGCCACTCCTCTTGTTCGGGGGTCATGGGAAAGGCCTGAAGATGTCGTTCCAATTCTAGTCAGTTGGGAATGGGATCCCGGCGGGCGGCCAGCAGTAGAGCATTGACGATGGCAGCGGCCACCGGGGATCCGCCTTTGCGGCCCTCCACCCGAATCTGGGGGACATCGGTTTGTGCCAATGCCTGTTTGGCCTCCTCCACGGCCACAAAGCCCACCGGCACCCCGATCACCAGGCTGGGCCGGATCCGCTCTGCCCGAATCTCTTCCACCAGCGCCAGCAGCGCCGTGGGCGCATTGCCGACAACAAAGATGGCTTCCGGGTAGCGGCGGGCCACCTGGATCATCCCCTGGGCAGTGCGGGTTTGCCCTGCCGCGGGGGGGTCTTCCACCCAGTCCAAAGCGCAATAGAGCGGGATCCCCTGCGCCTCAAGGCCAGCTTGGATCCCGGCAGCCACCATCCTCACATCCACCACCACGGGCCTTTGCTGCCGCAGGGCCGCCAGCCCCACCTCGACCGCCGTGGGGCTAAACACAAAGCGATCCCGCAGCTCAAAATCGGCAGTGGCGTGGATGGCGCGGCGCACGATCTCGTAGGGGATCCCTTGCCACGGGTGGGGGCCGATCTCTTGGTCAATCTGGCGAAAGCTGGCCGCCGTAATAGGGTCTATCCAAGCTGTCTCATCCATCATCTCAGCCATCGTGGATCCGCAGGTGGAGCCATGGTTCGGCTAGGGTGGTTTCTACGTCCTGCTGACGCGAGCAGTCTTGTTCGGGGAAAGTCGTGCAGAACGTCCAGAAAAGCTGTGCTCAAAAGGGTTACCTGAGAGAGACGCCCCTTTAGTTCCACTCTAGACGCCCCGAAGCAGCCCCTAAGTTCGGTCTATGCTGGTGGAGATGGGCCTGTTGTTGTCACACGCTCCTCCCTTGCCTGAACCCAACTCTTCTCCCTCTGCTGCTGTCGGCGGGGCAAGCTCCCCTCCCCTCGCGCCGCCCCCCTCTTCGGTCGGCAACAGGGATCCCCTTGCCGTGCTCCCTCGCTATGGCCATTCCCAAACCTGGCTCTGGCGTGGCTGGTCTATCCATTTCACCTACACCCCCAGTCGCGCCCAAACCTCCAAGGGCCAGGTGAACTTGACGACGGCTCCGGCCATCTTGATCCATGGCTTGGGAGCCTCGGTGGGCCATTGGCGCCATAACATTGTTCCCTTGGGATCCCAGCGCCCCGTCTATGCCCTTGACTTGCTGGGATTTGGGAAAAGCGCCAAGCCGGAGATCGCCTACAGCGTCGATCTGTGGGTGGAGCAGGTGTACGAGTTTTGGTATGCCCACATCCAACAGCCCAGCATCCTGGTGGGCCACTCCATCGGCGGGTTGGTGGGGGTGATCGCGGCTGCCCGTTATCCTCAGATGGTGAAGGGCCTGTGCTTAATCAGTTGTGCCGATGGGCCCCACCCGGAAGAATTGCCCTCTCCCTGGGATGCCCTGGTTCAAGCCCTCTGCGAAGGGATCCTGGCTGTTTTGGGTTGCCCGCTCACCTATCCCCATTTGTTTAACTGGCTGCGACAAACCGAGGTGCTGCGGGCTTGGATCAAAAACGTCTACAAGCGAGACGAGCAGGTGGACGACGAGCTGGTGCAGATCTTCCAGAGGCCTGCCTTTGAGCCGGGGGCAGCCCACGTGTTTTTGGATAGCCTGAGAGCCATCCTCTGCCGTCGCTTCGACAGCCCCAAGCGCCTGTTGCCCACCCTCAAAATGCCGATTTTGCTCCTCTGGGGCCAAGAAGATCCGGCGGTGCCCAGCTTTTTGGCAGACCAATTCAAGCGCTGGCAGCCGGCTCTTACGTTGGTGAAGCTGCCAGGGGTAGGCCACTGTGCTCACGACGAGCTGCCCCACTGGGTCAACACCCTCATCAGCGAGTGGGCAGCGAGCCTGGAGACTTGCCCCGACTTGTCCACCCACCTTCGCAGGGATCCCGCGGCTGACTAGTCCAGCCAGTTGCCCTGCCAAGGTTCAGCAGTGTCCTCCCTGCTATCAGTGAAACCTTATGATCGCGCCAGGTGGGAACCTCCCTCTCCCGGTGGGAAAGGGGTTAGGGCCAAGGGATCCCTTTAGTCCTCTGGGGGCAGCTTGAGGATCTGACGCTGACGCATCCCCTGCCAGCGCTGGATGAGGTCGCTGTCGATGCCAAACTGATCCAGGGCCTTCACCACCACAAAGTCCACCAAGTCCAAGAGCGTACGCGGCTGGTGGTACCAGGCTGGAATGGCCGGCACGATGCGCGCTCCCGCCTCCGCCAGGGTGGTCAGGTTGCGCAGGTGAATGAGACTAAAGGGGGTTTCCCGCGGCACGATGACCAGGCGGCGGCCTTCTTTGAGCTGCACGTCAGCCGCCCGCTCCAGCAGGTCAGAGCTTAGCCCCGCTGCCAACTTGGCTACTGTGCCCATGCTGCATGGGATCACCAACATCCCCTGCGTGCGGTAGGAGCCGCTGGCGATGGTTGCCCCCACATCTTGCCAGCGGTGGCAGACCAGGGATCCGCCCTCACTTTCGGCCTGCTGCCGCCAAAATTGGGCCTGCCGCTGGGGATCCGCTGGCAACGGCACCCCTTGCTCCCCTTGCCACACCTGATAGGCTGCTTTGGAGGCCACCACCTCGACGCGGTAATCCAGGCTGAGCAGAACGTGCAAGGCACGCACGGCATAGAGCATCCCGGAGGCGCCCGATATACCAAGGATGATCGGCTGGGAGGAGTTCAAGGGCAGGCGGGAAGGGTCTTTACCTCAGTTTACCGACTGCCGAGGCCCCTCGGCTCTAGGCCTTGGGCTGGGCGATGTCGAACTCGGCGTCGTAGTCGAAGTCCTCGTCTTCCTCGACCCAGTCTTCCTCCAGCCTATCGTCCTCTGCCAGCTCCTCCTCTAGGCGGAGCTTCTCTGGGTACTCCTCGTCCAGCCCCAAAGCGGCTCGCTCTTCCCGCCTCCTGAAGCGCTCCAAAGCCGCTGGCGTGATGAAGGGATAGGGCAGCCCCTGCGCTTGCGCCTCCTCCAGCGCTGCCCGGTAGCTCTCCACTTCCTTGATGTCGATTTTCCAGCCAGTGAGACGGGCGGCCAGGCGCACATTTTGCCCCTCTTTCCCGATGGCCAGGCTGAGCTGGTCGCTGGTCACCAGCACGTGGGCCTGTTGGATCTCCGGATCCACCAGCCGCACCTCCACCACCTTAGCCGGGCTGAGGGCGTTGGCAATGTAGGTGGCGGGATCCGGTGACCAACGGATAACGTCAATTTTCTCGTTGCGCAGCTCCGCCACCACCGCCTGAATGCGGGATCCCCTCGCCCCGATACAGGCCCCTACCGGATCCACGTCTCGCTCCACCGTATCGACGGCAATCTTGGTGCGCGGCCCCACGTTGCGGGAAGGTGGGTTGGCCTCCCTCGCCACTGCCACGATGCGCACAATATCCTCTTCGATCTCCGGTACCTCGTTGGCAAACAGGTTCACCACCAAGCCGGCATCAGCCCGGGAAACCAAAAGCTGCGGCCCCCGCCGGGATCCCTCATAGACCTTTTTGAGATAGACCTTCATCACGGCGTTAGGGACATAGCGGTCACTGGCCAACTGCTCCTTCTTGGGTAGCTCGGCTTCCACCTCGGGCCGCCCAAAACCGCTGGATACCGCCATGATCACCGTCTGTCGTTCCGTGCGCAGCACCCGTGCCTGCAACACGGTGTTTTCCAGGTCGCGGAACTCTTCTTGAATCAGGCGGCGCTGCTGGTCACGCAACTTCTGGGCCAGCACCTGCTTGGTTTGGATGGCCGCCATGCGGCCAAATTCCGCCTGTTGGGGAGTGACGTCATTGGTGACTTCCCAGCCGACTTCGGCTTCCGGGTAGTCCTGCTGCACGTCGTACAGAGAGATTTCGTGATCTGGATCCCGTACCTCCTCGACAATGGTTTTAGTGGCCAAAATGCGAAAGCCCCCTGCCTCCACATCCAACTCCACATCGAAGTTGCGGAAGTGGTCTTCTTCAAAGACAACATCTCGCTGAATGGTTTTGCGGTAGCGTTCGTAGCCCTTGAGCAGCGCCTCCCGCAAGGCATTAGTGACCACATGGCGGGGCAAGTTGCGCTCCCGCGAAATCATCTCCACCATTTCTGCCAAACCGGGCAGAGGCACCATCGACATAAGCTGTTGTCCTCCTAATGCAACTTAAGCTGGGATGAAACTGCTATCACGGTTGCTCCGCAATCCTGACGGGAAATGCATCGTCGCACAGCAGGTAGCTCCGACGCGAAGACAAGGCAACCCACTTCGCGGCCGAACGTCCTCTCTATCCCCATTCCTCTACTCGGTTTCCGCCTCTGAGAGGACAACCCGCTGCACCGAAGCGCGGGGCAACTGCACGCGCCGCCCCTTGAGGGATAGGGCAACTTTCTCCTCATCCCGACCCAGCAGATGCCCTGACCAGACAGCTTTGCCCTTGTAGGGGGGATCCACCGTCACCTCCACCGCAAACCCTTTGAAAACCACAAAGTCGCGGTCGCTAATGAGGAGGTTGCTGATGCCGGGGCTGGAGACCTCCAGCACATAATGGCCGGGGATCAGATCCACCCGATCCAGCTCCACTTCCAAGGCCTGGCTCATGGCTTCGCAATCGGCATGGCTGGTTTCCTGCTCCGGATCCAGCGGACGGATGTCCACCCGCAGCACTGGCGGATACTGGTTGGTGTGAAAAACCATCTGTACCAATTCGTACCCCAGTCGAGCGGCCAAAGGACGGGCCAAGCTCTCCAACTGCGGGATAAGAGGGTGAACCATAGCCAACTCATCGCCAACTCGGTGTAACGGCCAGATCCCAGCCCATCGAAGCTGGAGTCGGCAGCGGGGGCATCTTTCCCCTAAAAAAGCAAAGAAGTGGGTGCTACCCACTCCCCGTTGTCATTGCGGAGATTCTTGGGAATCTACCTGCCGTTGCGGGGGGCTTTGGGCAGGCTTTTTCCTCAACTGTCATCTTAGAATATCTTGTCGGATTTGGCCAGAGGGATCTCTGTAAGCCAGATCTGCAAAAGGCCACATCTATAATGTGGACAGCCGCGGATTTGCCCAGACACCCAGCCGCATTCTGTGGGGTTTCCTATGACTGTTGCTTTTTCCTATCCCATCTTTGGCCCCAGCATTCAATGCCCCCACTGTCGGCAGACGATTGCGGCCCTTACCCTGACCGACACCTACCTCTGCCATCGCCACGGCGCCTTTGAGGCAGATCCCGAGCAAGAAGAGCTGGTTCACCTGCAATCAGGACGGCGTTGGCGCCTCTGGGAAGGCCGCTGGTACCGCCAGCACACCCATGCCGATGGGATCCGCTTCGAGATTCACGAAGAGCTGGATCGTCTGCGCATGCAGGGGATGCGGGCCACGCAGGTGATTGTGGCTGAGCGCTACCGCCCCTTGCTTACCCCCTATCTGGAGCAGGGATCCCACCGGCGCCCCGGCCCACCCCGCCTCTACGGCCTGCCGGTTAGTTTCAGCTCCCAGCTGCCTGAAGGAGCCGGTGGACCACCGCAGCGCTGGCGAGTGATCAACTTCGAGCTGATCTGCGAGCTGGATCCGGCCATGCGACAGCCGCAATCCCGGCTGCAGTGCTGTGACTAGCCTTCCTGGGATCCCTCCTCTAGATGGGGGGAGGCTATACCCCAGTAGTTGACACTTCCCCAGCTCAAGTTGGGGGATTCTTACGCAGTCCACAAGCTCATAAAGACGTTGTCAAACTGCCTCTACACAGTTCTTTGAGGCGGAACCCCAAGGTTCTGCTGACCTTCTTCAAGCCGTCCGGGCAGATTGGGGTTGGGGGGCAGCTTTAGGGAGTAGAGGCCGTAGCAGGCCAGCAGCCAATTCAGCAGTCGGGCCACCACGCGGGCAGTTGGCCGCGTTGCGGATCCCACCGCCACTCCCCCCAAAGAAAGGCCGATCACAGGGCGGGCGGCGAAGATAGCCTCACAGGTCTGCAACAGTTGAAACCAACTCAGCCCCCCCGGTTCCGGGTGGTGCACCGCCGGTACCAAAGAAGGATCCAGCACACTGCAGTCCACCACCAAAAACACCGGCTGCTCCGGCAAAGCCTCCACCACCTGCTGCGGATCCCAGCCATCCTGGGCCCAGAAGATCGGGCTGGAGTGTTTTTTGAGCCAGGCGTAGGCGCGGGCACTGCCGCTGCGCAGCCCCACATGCACCACCGGCAGCCTATGCTGGTAGAGCAACTCCACCCAGGCGGCGTTGCCGTAGCCCACATCTTGATCCGGCTGGGTCATCTCCGCGGGCGGCATCAGGTTGGCATGGGCACTGCAATGCACCACACTTAGGGCGAGGTAGTGCTTCCAAAGGGCACGAATGGCCCCCCAACTGGCAGCCAACACCGAGGGCAGCAGCACCGGCCACTGTTGCCGTCGCCAAGCCTGAATAACCGCCGCCTCACACATGCCGTAGGGCGGCTCATCCACCAGCCCCGGCAACTGCGCCACTGCTATCTCGTCCACATTGATCCCCAACCGCGGCTCAAAAGCACACAGCTCAGCACCGGCGTTGAGGATGGCCATTGGCGCCTGCGTATCTGGGCCAAAGGCAGTGGGAATGAGAACCACCCTGGCGTTGGCCTGGGAACTGGGATGGAGGGACCACTGGGCCATGGGCGTCGTTCCTGTTCCGAAGATAGGGGGGTCTCTGGACTGCTTCTATGGTGGCTCACAGGATGGGCCGAGATCTGGCCGCGCTGGATCTGCTACGAAAAATTACAGTTCCTGACCTAGCCTGGGGTCAAAAATCGGGTCGATGGTAGATTCAAAGTGCTCCGCGCCGCAACTCCAAGCGCGGCCTAACAACGCAAACGACAACGAGCGAGAAGGTAGGCTATGGCTGTGATGGAAGGCGATCCCCGTCAGGGGGCAAAGTTGCCCCTATTCGGGGGATCCACCGGAGGGCTGTTGAGCGCAGCCGAAACCGAGGAAAAATACGTGATCACCTGGACAGGCAAGCCGGGGCAAGTGTTTGAAATGCCCACCGGCGGCGCTGCCGAGATGGTGGAGGGCAAAAACTATCTCACCTTCGCCCGCAAAGAGCAGTGCTTGGCTCTCGGCGCCCAGTTGATCTCCGAGTTCAAGATCAAGGACTACCAGATCTTCCGCATCCCGGCGGGTGGACAGCCAGAACTGGTGCATCCCAAGGATGGTGTCTTTCCCGAGAAGGTCAATGAGGGCCGCCAGCCTATCGGCAAGGTGGATCACAACATCGGCAAGAACAAAGAGCCAGTTACCTACAAATTCACCAACGGGAAGCCCTGGGACTAATTCCGGCGACCTTTGTCTTTCTGCCTTGTTGGATCCCCTGGCTAGTTCAGGGGATCTTTTCCACCGGCAACCGGTTTGAAAGGGTTCAGCGCTGTTAGCCCTCACCCCCCGCCCCTCTCTCCGAGGAAGAGAGGAGGCGGAAGGTCATGTTGGGAAGAGTCGGATCTTTTGTCGGGCTGCCTTTGGCCAAAAAAGCTCCAGCAAAGCTGGAGCTGTACCTGCACCCTGACAGGCCCTGGGCAAGCCTACTTGGCAATTGCCGCGAAGAACTCCTTGGATTTCACCGGGTCGGGGTTCATCGTTCTCTGGCCGGGCTGCCAGTTGGCCGGGCAAACTTCATCGGGGTGAGCTTGCACGTACTGGATAGCCTGCAGGGTGCGCAAGGTTTCATCCACGCTGCGGCCAAAGGCCAGGTTGTTGATGGTGGCATGCTGGATGATCCCTTCTTTGTCGATGATGAACAGGCCGCGCAAAGCCACACCTGCCGCCGGATCCAGAACATTGTAGGCGGCGCTGATCTCTTTCTTGAGGTCGGAGACCAGCGGATACCTCAGCTCGCCCACCCCGCCGGCTTTGCGGTCGGTTTGAATCCAGGCCAGGTGAGAGTATTCGCTATCCACCGAGACGCCGAGGATCTCCGTATCCAACTTGGCAAACTCGTCGTAGCGATCGCTGAAAGCTGTGATCTCCGTCGGGCAGACGAAGGTGAAGTCCAGGGGGTAGAAGAACAGCACCACATACTTCTTGCCCCTGTAGTCGGAGAGCCTGACCGTCTTGAATTCCATGTCGTAGACGGCAGTGGCCGAAAAATCGGGAGCGGGCTGCCCCACCCGCAGACATCCTTCCTGAGACATCAGTCGACGCTCCTTACGGTAAAGTACAAATGTAAACCAAGCCTAACATACCATACTCATAATGACTTTGGCTTACCAGTCGGCCAGACTGGAGCCCTGGGATCCCCTTTCTTTCTCGTCGCTGGGCTCCGCCAGGTCAGGGAGTCGCTTGCCATGAGGGTGGCGCTAGAGTTCCTCTACCACTTCTGTTGTGACCACTGCCGGCGGTGGTGGAGCCAAGCGGACGTGGAGCCCCAGCCAGGGGATCGCCTCTATTGCCCCTATTGCGGCTTTCAAAATTGCATAGAAGGCATCGACACCTTCCGCGACGCCGCACGGGGCAGTTGCCTGACTCGTCCCCCCGATGCTCCTTCTGCCAAGCTGCCCAGAATCGGGGATCGGCCTCAGGATCCGGGATCCCCAAGCTGATCTAGCCGTTCACCGCATCCGCCAAGCTGCCCAGGTGGGGAGGCAGCCAGGAGTGGGATTCGGCCTCCGGCAGCGAAGAATCCAAGAGCGAGTGGCAGGGGTGGCGCTCTTCCAAAAGGGTGGTAGAACAGCAGCAGCTATAAACCTCCAGGTAGTCGTCCGGCTCTGCCTCGAAAATGGCATACTGGCCGGGGAAGAGGGTGCGCTCCCAGTGGCCGGGAATTGTTCGGATGACCTGAACCTGCTGAGAACGGTTGACGAAAACGTATCTTTTCATTGCGTTTTTTTAATCGCCTTAAGAAAAACTTATTGGCTTTAAGACAGGCTATCACCCTTGATCCCCAGCCGACAATAGCCAACGAGCAAGACGGGGATCGCTCTTTCTGCTTGACTTTGGGCGATTTGTTTTCTCAGCTTATGAAAGCTTAGGGAAGGGGATCCCGAGAAGAAGCCCGCCTGGTAAACTGAGGGGAAGAGTCTGAAGATATCCTTAAGTTGGCCTTCATCAGTACCAAGGGGGCACGCCGTGGACAACAAGTTGGGGCTAGAGATCATCGAAGTGGTGGAGCAGGCTGCCATCGCCGCGGCCCGCTGGATGGGCAAAGGCGACAACAAGACTGCCGATCAGGTGGCCGTCGAGGCCATGCGGGAGAAACTGAACCAGATCCCCATGCGTGGCCGCATCGTCATTGGGGAGGGAACCCGCGATGAGGCCCCCATGCTCTACATCGGGGAAGAGGTGGGCATCTGTACCCGTCCGGACGCCGAGCAGTTCTGCCGCGTGGAAGAGCTGGTGGAAATTGATATTGCCGTGGATCCCTGCGAGGGGACCAACCTGGTGGCCAAAGGCCAAAATGGCTCCATGGCGGTGCTGGCCATCTCCGAGAAAGGCGGCCTGCTGCACGCGCCGGACATCTACATGCAGAAGCTGGCGGCTCCTCCTCAGGCTAAGGGCAAGGTACATCTCGACTATCCCCCTGAGAAAAACCTGCAGATCATCGCCGAAAGCCTGGATCGGGAGGTCTCAGATCTAACGGTAGTGGTGATGGATCGCAAGCGCCACGTCGATCTCATCCGCCAAATCCGGGAGGCAGGGGCGCGGGTGAAGCTGATTACCGACGGCGACATCTCGGCGGCCCTCTCGGCAGGCTTCAACGGCACCGGCATTCATGCTCTCATGGGAATCGGGGCGGCTCCTGAAGGGGTGATCTCAGCAGCGGCGCTGCGCTGCTTGGGCGCCCACTTCCAGGGGCGTCTAATCTACGACCCCGAGGTGGTGCAGGCGGGCACCTACCTGCCACCGGTGGAAGAGACACGACGGCAACTGAAAGAACAGGGCATTGAGGATCCCGACAAGGTGTGGGAATGCGAAGAGCTGGCCAGCGGCAAGGAAGTGCTCTTTGCCGCCACCGGGATTACCGATGGCGACCTGATGCGCGGGGTGCGCTTCTTCGGCGGTGGGGCCCGCACCGAGACCTTGGTGATCTCCAGCCAGTCCCGCACAGTGCGCTTCGTGGATACCATCCACATGAAAGACGGCCAACAGCCCCGCAGCCTGCAACTGCGCTAAAGGATCCCCTGCCTGGGAGATGAGGGCGACTTTCCCTTGGCGAAGGTCGCCCTTCTCGTTGGTCGAACGTTAAAAAATCTATCAAGTTGCAACCCGAGAAAACGTAATAACTCTTCAGCAAAATCCTGCGAAACCGGTTCGATACTGGTCTTAGGGTTTAGGTAGGCTGAGAAAAGTTACCTAAGCTTGCTGGAACCGAGGCAAGGAACTGCCTTGACACCGGTCTCAGCTTAGCCTTCCCGAAAAGGGAGGATTTGCTTTTGTTCAGAGATTTTGCTTTTAATAACTGTTGCTGCACAAACGACGGAGAGGCATGTTTATCGCGGTTGTCGGTCTTAGCCATCGCACAGCTCCTGTGGAGATCCGGGAGCGCCTCAGCATTTCCGAGGCCGAAGTGGGAGAGAGGATCCAGCAGCTCCGTGCCCACCCCCACATTGAGGAAGCGGCGATCCTCAGCACCTGTAACCGGCTGGAGGTTTACATCGTCACCCCAGAAATGGAAAGTGGTGTCCGGCAGACGATGCAGTTTTTGGCGGAGGCAAAAGGGATCCCGCTGCCCCAACTGCGCCCGCACCTGTTTACGCTGCTCTACCAGGATGCAGTGACGCACCTGATGCGGGTGGCCGCCGGGCTGGAGAGCTTGGTGTTGGGAGAGGGGCAGATCCTGTCGCAAGTGAAAAAAGCGCAGCAACTGGGTCAAGCCTGCAACGGCATGGATCGCATCCTCAACCGCCTCTTCAAGGCGGCCATCACCGCCGGCAAGCGCGTCCGCACCGAGACGGGGATCGGCACCGGCGCCATGTCCATCAGCTCGGCAGCGGTGGAGTTGGCGTTGCAGGAGCAGGGATCCCTTTCCCAGGGCAAGGTGACCGTGGTGGGGGCGGGGAGAATGGCCCGCCTGTTGGTGCAGCACCTCCTGGCCAAAGGGGCGGTGGATATTACGGTGGTCAACCGCTCCTTGGAGCGGGCGGAAGCTCTGGCCAAACAGTTTGAGCAGCCGATCCAGGTGTTGCCCTGGGAGGCGCTGTTGAGCAGTGTGGCCGAGTCCAACCTGGTCTTCACCAGCACCGGCGCCACCCAGCCGATCCTCACCTACGAGCAACTGGCGGGGGTGCTGCAGCCGAATCAGCCGCTGCTGTTGGTGGATATCTCGGTGCCCCGCAACATTGATCCCGAGGTGGAAAAGCTAAGAGGGGTACAGGTGTTCAACGTGGATCACCTCTCCCGCATCGTGGAAGAAAACCGCGCCCAGCGGCAAAAGCTGGCCCTGGATGCCGAAGCGTTGATAGAAGAAGAGGTAGAGCAGTTTATGGAGTGGTGGCGTTCCCTAGAGACGGTGCCCACCATTTCCAGCCTGCGCCACAAGGTGGAGTCTATCCGGGAGCAGGAAATGGAGAAAGCCCTCTCCCGCCTGGGCAAAGACTTTGCCGAAAAGCACCTGGAGGTAATCGACGCCCTCACCCGCGGCATCGTCAACAAGATCCTGCACGACCCCATGGTGCAACTGCGGGCCAAACGGGACATCGAGGCGCGGCGCAGGGCTATGCAAATCCTGCAGGAGCTGTTTAACCTCGATCCCCTGCCGTTTCAGGCGCAGCAGGAACGCTAGGGATCCCTGGGCAGTGTCAGGTATTAAAGAATTGTAACAGCTCTCTCATCTCAGGGGAAGGGCTGCCCTTAGGATCCAAAACGTAAGCTCTCGGAGTTGGGGGTATGTTTGGAGAGTACGAAGTGTTCGTGCAGTTGGCGCTGTTGGCCTTGATCGTCCTGGCAGGGCCGGCGGTTATCCTGCTGCTCTACCTGCGCGGCGCGGATATGTAGGTGACCTAGACCGGTTGCCGGCGCAGTTGACAGGATCCCCTGAGGAGGATCGGTCGGCGTTGGTGGGGGAGTTCGCTCTGTTGCTTCCCTATCTCTTAATGTAACGCTTCTTTGCGCTACAGTTATAGAAGCAGCCCTAGGGCAAGCTCGCCTGTAGGGCGCTACTTTATGAGTTGATGATTTTTTTTATGTCACTCCCCATCCGCAACGTCGCCATCATCGCCCACGTTGACCACGGCAAAACCACCCTTGTGGACGCCCTGTTGCGCCAGGCGGGCACCTTTCGGGAGGGAGAGGACATTCCCGCCTGCGTGCTGGACTGCAACACGCTGGAGCGGGAGCGGGGCATCACCATCCTGGCCAAAAACACAGCCGTCCGCTACGGCGAAACCCTGATTAACATCGTCGATACCCCCGGCCACGCCGACTTTGGCGGGGAGGTAGAGCGGGTGCTGGGCATGGTGGAGGGCTGTCTGTTGGTTGTGGACGCCAACGAAGGCCCGATGCCGCAAACCCGCTTTGTGCTGCGCAAGGCGCTGGAAAAGGGCCTGCGTCCGCTCGTGGTGGTCAACAAAATCGACCGTCCCCGCGCCGAGCCCTACAAAGTTGTCGACAAGGTTCTGGATCTCTTTCTGGAGCTGGGAGCCGACGAAGACCAGTGTGATTTCCCTTACCTATTTGCCTCGGGTCTGCAGGGCTTTGCCCTGGAAGAAGCTGACCTAAAAGCCTTTTTGGAAGGGAGGTACAGCGGCCCGCTGGACATGAAGCCCCTCTTTGAAGCCATCCTCAAGTATGTCCCGCCGCCGATTGGGGATCCGGCCAAGCCGCTGCAACTGCAGGTCACCACGCTGGAGTACTCGGAATACCTGGGCCGGATCGTGATCGGCAAGATCCACAACGGCACCATTCGCCTTGGGGATCAGTTGGCGGTGGTCAAAGAAGATGGGTCGATTGCCAAGGGCAAGGTAACCAAGCTCTTTGGCTTCCAGGGCCTGCAGCGCATCGAGCTCACCGAGGCTACTGCCGGCCACATCGTCGCCGTGGCGGGGTTTGCCGAGGCCAACATCGGCCACACCCTCACTTCTCCCGAAAACCCGCAGGCCCTGCCGCTCATTAAGGTGGACGAGCCAACGCTGCAGGTGATGATCTGCGTCAACGACTCTCCCTTTGCCGGCCAAGAGGGCACCTTTGTTACTTCGCGGCAATTGCGGGAGCGCCTGCTGCGAGAGCTAGAAACCAACGTAGCGCTGCGGGTAGAAGAGACAGATTCCCCCGATCGCTTTTTGGTGTCGGGGCGGGGCGAGCTGCACCTGGGCATTTTGCTGGAGACCATGCGGCGGGAGGGCTACGAGTTTCAGGTGGGGCAGCCGAAGGTGATCTTCCGCGAGGTTAACGGCCAGCCCTACGAGCCCTATGAGTGTTTGGTGCTGGATGTGCCGGAATCGACGGTGGGCGCCTGCATTGAACGGCTGGGGCAGCGGCGGGGGGAGATGCAGAACATGATAGTAGGCGCGGACGGACGGGCTCAGTTGGAATTCGTCATCCCGGCCCGAGGGCTGATCGGCTTCCGCAGCGAGTTCGTCCGCATCACCCGCGGCGAGGGGATCATGAGCCACAGCTTTTTGGAGTACCGTCCCCTGACGCCGGGGATTGAGACCCGCCGCAACGGCGTGCTGATTGCCTTTGAAGAGGGGGTGGCCACCACCTATGCCCTGAAAAATGCAGAAGATCGGGGGGTGTTCTTCATTACGCCAGGTACCCGCGTCTACAAGGGCATGATCGTGGGCGAGCACAACCGTCCACAGGACTTGGAGTTGAACGTCTGCAAAACCAAGCAACTGACCAACCACCGGGCTGCCAGCGGGGAAGAGCTGGTGCATTTGCAGGCGCCGGTGGAGATGAACCTGGAGCGAGCGTTGGAATACATCGGTGAGGACGAGCTGGTGGAGATCACGCCGAAGTCGGTGCGCTTGCGCAAGGCACAGTTGACGGCTTCTCGTCGCTAGCGGTCGGCCCTACCACCGTCGCAGGTAGAAGCGCAGGTTGGGAAAGTAAAAGACCCCCCAAATCCCCAGCAGGACAACTCCCAAGCCCAACAAAGCCAGCCACAGGCGGGGGCGGCTGTGGAGCTGCTTGGATCCCGCCTGGACATAGGCCAGATCCACCCAGGCGGTGTTGCCGCGGCGGAACCAGCCCACCACCTTGACCCGCCGGCCCATGAGGGCACGGAGCTGCTTTAGGCCGGAAAAGACATTGCCCACCGGCCCCAGGGGAGAGGTAAAGCGCAGCGGGATCAGCCCGGTGGCATCCTGTAGCTTTAGCTCTGCCCCCAGTTGATAGCCGGCTTGTCCCAAGCCCAGTAGCTCCCCTTCCAGCTCCACTGGCTGACTGCGGCAGGGATCCGCCTCGGGGTCAGCCAGCAAGTGGAGTACATCAGTTGTCTGGGGCGACAGGGATCCGCGGTACATCAACACCGCCTTGGATCCCAGGCCTAGGCCACAGCCCACCACCGCTACCGCAGCAATGACTTTGGGATCGAGGCGATCTTGCAGCAGCAGGTAGAGGATCAGCCCCACCAGCCAACCGACGAGGATCCCGACCACTTCGGCAGCGTAGATGGCCAGATCCAGCCAGAAGCGGCTTTGCAGACGGACCCCATCCAACTTGGATCCAGATCCCAGGCGCAACTCCGGCAGCAGGCGCAGCCGTTGCGCATACTCCGCCAAAACCTGGAAGCGGTGCCCCGGCAACGGATGGCTGGAGTTGACCTGCATCCAGCGGGCCCAGGGGTTGAGCTGATCCCAGAGAAAGACTTGGCCAGCTTGGGCGGGATCCCGCAGGCGGACGGCGGCACTGGCAGCGGCGGTGGTTTTGAAGTCCAAGAAGCTGAACAGTCGGGCGCAGTGCAGCAGCGAAGATGGGCGGCGGTCGTTTTTGTGGGCCTCCTGCAGGCCGGCAGCCGACTTGAGCAGAGCGGCCACCAGCCCGTTGGGGTTGCCCGTGGCCTCCACCGCGAAGTGATCGGCGTGGGAGGTGCCCAGGCGAGAGAGGAAAAACAGCGGGTAGGAAAGCACTGTGTAGATTAGGTAGAGCAGGGGGGCCACATGGCCGATGAGATCCCGCCGTTTGTTCCCCAGTTGGCTCACCTGCTCCAGAGCCAAGTAAACCAGTTGAAGGGGGGATCCCAGCAGAGTCAGGATCAGGATATCGCCGTTGACGATCCGCCCCAGAGCCTGGGCATAGACAGCGGCAATCTCGTCCGGGGCAAGCTGCTGCAACAGGGCCTGGGTGACCACGATGCGGCCGCCATCAGGAAAAGTGCCGTAAACAAAAGCCAGCGGCCCCCCTTCCGGGATCACCCCCAGGCGGGGTTGTTTCAGTTGTTTTTGGGTGCAGAGGCGCTGCAGCAGGCGGGCCGCCTCGGGACTGTGGCGCTCAATTTCCCCCAAGGTGGCCCAGCGCAGCTTGTGCAGCCGCCGGTGTAGGTGATCCATCAGCCAGGGGGCAAAAAAGAGAAGGCCGACGCCAAAGTTGACCGCCAGGCTTCCGGCTACCAACCAGCGCAGGCCATTGCGCAGCCAGGGCAGCAACCCTTGCAAAAACCAAAGTTGCCGCGGAAAACTCAGCCGCCCAAAATCCAGGTGGCTGCCCACCAGCACAAAACTCAACCCCCAGAGGAAGAGGATGCCCACCCCCAGGGATCCCCACTTGGCCCAGCGTAGAGAACCGGCCCGCTCCGGCAGGGGGATCCTCAGGCCCAGTTGAGCGGCCCGTTGGCGGCTGGAGAGCGGCTGAGCCTCAGAAGCCGGTTCTGGGGAGGGCGGGGAAGCAGCGGGTTTTTCCACCGTTTGGGGCAGGCGGGGCAGGATTTTTTGGGCCCAGCCCCGCGCCTGGGGATCCGGATGCTGCAGCAGTTCTAGACAAAGCGCCCGCGCCTTCTCCGCCTCGCCCGCCAGATGGTAGGCCCGCACCAGGTTCATCTGGGCCTCCAGGGTCTGGCTGTCGGAGGAGCCTGTCGGGATCGCTGCTGCTCCGCCCTGCTGGCGAGATTGAGCCAAGTAGGCCTCCAGCAGTTGGATGGCCTCTTGAAAGCGGCCCTGCCGCAGCGCCTCTTTGCCCGCCTCCGCGGGGGTCATCAGCCCGCTCCGAGATCTCTCTGCTCCCCCAGCTTACTCAAGGATCTGGCCTTGCTGAGGTGGATCCCCCGAAAGGGGGTAGCGGAGCAAGCGCCGCCGCAGGCAATCCAGCGCCGTCTGGGCGCTCCACCAGCGCACCCCCTCGCGGCCCCGCAAGCTGCCGAAGCGGTACTCGTGGACTTCCACGTTCCCCTCCGGGTCGGCCAAGCCCAGATACACAAGGCCAACCGGCTTGGTGGGGGTACCCCCGTCTGGCCCGGCAATGCCGGTGATGCTCAAGGCCCAGTCGGAGCCGAGGACTTGCTTGGCCCCCAGCGCCATCTGGGCCGCCACCGGCTCGCTCACGGCCCCCTGCTGCTGCAGCGCCGCGGGATCCACCCGCAAGAGCTGCTCCTTGATGCGGTTGTCGTAGGCAACGATCCCCCCAACAAAATAGCGGGAGCTGCCCGGGATCCCGGTTACCAACTGCCCCAGCAGGCCACCGGTGCAGGATTCCGCCACCGCCAGGGTTTGCCGCCGCTGCAGCAGCAACTCCCCCACCACGCTGGCCAAGGTGGCCTCGTCGCTGCCGAAGTAGTCTTCCCCGGAAATCTGTAAAATCTGCTCCACCACCGGGGCAATCAATGCTTCCGCCGCCTCACGCGTGGGGGCGCGTCCGGTAACCCGCAGGCGCACCTCCCCCTGGCTGGCGTAGGGAGCCACGGTGGGATTTTCCCCCGCCAGCAGGGATCCCACCCGTTCGGCCAAGGTCGATTCAGGAATGCCCCAGTAGCGCAACACGCGGCTGTAAAACACTTCCTTGCCCCAGCCCAGGGAGCGCAAATAGGGCACAGCCGTCTCCTGCCACATGCGCTGCATCTCCTGCGGCACGCCGGGAAAAGTAAGGATGTGCAGGTTGGGGCGGGGCTGCCAAATGAGGCCGCAGGCGCTACCCAGGGGGTTGGGCAGGATGGTTGCCCCCTGAGGCAAAAAGGCCTGCTTGCGGTTACTGGGCGAGGGCTCCATACCTCGCTGGCCGTACTTTCGCAGAATCTCCTCCCAAACCTGCGGGTGCTCCACCATCTCCACACCGAAAAAAGAGGCCAGTGCCGCGTGGGTCAGATCATCCGGGGTTGGCCCCAGCCCTCCTGTAATTAAAAGCAGGCTGGAGCGGTTGCAGGCCACCTCCAAAGCATGGTGGATGCGGGCTTCGTTGTCCCCCACCACCGTTTGGTAGTAGTGCGGGATCCCCAGCTTGGCCAACTCGGCTGCCAGGTATTGGGCGTTGGTGTTGGTGATCTCTCCCAAGAGCAACTCTGTACCAATGCAGAGGATCTCAGCCCCTTGGGGAGTGACGGTTTGCGTTGGGCTCATGCTCGGCTCAACCTCGGCTCAGCCGCTAAGTATAGAGGTCTAGGCTCCCCTTTCGCGCAGGGATCCCTGGGATCCCTTGCTCAAGAGGGGTAGGGATCCTCGGCCAGCCGAGCCAAAGCTTCCAGCTCAGCACCCACCACGCGGTGCAGGATCCACTCCGGATGTGGCTTGGCACCCAGGCGCCGGTAGAACTCAATTGCTGGCTGGTTCCAGTCCAAAACCATCCACTCCAGCCGCCCATATCCTTTGGCCACTGCCTCCTGGGCCACCCGCGCCAAGAGCGCCTTGCCAATGCCCCTGCCGCGAAACCCCGGCAGCACAAACAAGTCTTCCAGGTAGATCCCCGGTCGGGTGAGGAAGGTGGAAAAGTTGCGAAAGTAGAGGGCAAACCCCACCGCTTGCCCCCCCACTTCTGCCAACAAGGCCGAGGCAAAGGCTTCGGGGCCAAACAGATGCTGTTGCAGCAGCTCGGCGGATCCCGTTACCAGGTGGCTCAGGTGCTCGTACTCGGCCAAAGCGCAGATGAGATCAAACAGAACGGGCACATCCTCAGGCGTGGCAGGACGAATTTCCATACTTTTGCCCGGCTTCACCCACCCTTTTCCTGGAACATCGGCACGGGCACAGACTCCAGCTTATTCTTTTTCCCCAGCGGTTGGAGGCGCGACGTAATGAGGGCAGCGACAGGGGCCCAGGGGTTCACGGCACAGGGCAGATAGGG
>NZ_JANSJA010000113.1:0-17087 GCF_047462335.1 Synechococcus sp. H60.1 | reverse complement strand
CCACAAACCGACTCCCATGATCAGCGCTTGCACCATTGCCCTCCTCCGTCGGCCAACAGCCTTGTCTTCCAACCAGAGCCAGCCTAGGCCAGTCGGCTACAGAGGGGCAGCGTTGGCAGACAGTTTCGCAACTGTCCTGCCAGCGGGCGAGGACCCTGGAGAAAAACCGATTAGAGTGAAAAATAGAGCCGTTACTTCATTTTTGATGCCATGACCACCTCCACCCTCGATGCTGCCGCTATCCTTGAGGCGTTGCGCCCGGTTCAAGATCCGGAGCTGCGCCGCAGCCTGGTGGAACTGAACATGATCCGCGACATTCGCGTCGAGCCGGAGCGGGTGGCCTTTACCCTGGTGCTGACGACACCGGCCTGCCCCTTGCGGGAATTCATCGTCGAGGAGTGCAAGGCTGCCATCCGCCGCCTGGCTCCCGTTGAAACCATCGAGGTCACGGTTACAGCAGAAACTCCCCGCTCGCCCTCCCTGCCGGATCGCCAGTCTGTCCCCGGCGTGCGCAACATCATCGCCATCTCCAGCGGCAAGGGGGGGGTGGGCAAAACCTCAGTATCGGTGAATGTGGCGGTTGCCCTGGCCCAGAGCGGAGCGCGGGTGGGGCTGCTGGATGCCGATATCTACGGCCCCAATGTGCCGCTGATGCTGGGGTTGCAGGATCAGTCTCTGTTGGTGCGCAAGCGGGAAGACGGCGGCGAGGACATCTTCCCCCTGGAGAACTACGGCGTCAAGATGGTGTCGATGGGTCTCTTGGTGGGGCGGGATCAGCCGGTGATCTGGCGGGGGCCGATGCTCAACGGCGTCATCCGGCAATTCCTCTACCAGGTGCAGTGGGGGGAGCTGGACTATCTCATCGTGGACATGCCCCCCGGCACCGGGGATGCGCAACTGACCCTGGTGCAGGCGGTGCCGCTGGCGGGAGCTGTGATCGTCACTACGCCGCAGTCGGTGGCCCTGCTGGATAGCCGCAAGGGCTTGAACATGTTTCGCCAGTTGGGGGTGCCCATTCTCGGCATTGTGGAGAACATGAGTTACTTCATTCCACCCGACCTACCGGATCGCCAGTACGATATCTTCGGCTCAGCCGGTGGAGAGACCACGGCCCGCGAGCTGGGGATCCCACTGCTGGGGCGGATCCCGTTGGAGATTGCCCTGCGCCAAGGGGGAGATGCGGGTCAGCCGATTGTGGTCGGCCAGCCCGAGTCGGCTTCGGCCCAGGCCCTGCGGCAAATTGCCAAAACTTTGGCGGGCCGCGTCTCCATGCTGGCTTTGGGGGCCGGCTAGAAGCGCTCTGCTTCCACCAACGAGACCCCAAAGCTGCGTCCCCCCAGCACAATGCCCTCTTGGGCCTTGCCACGCACAGTTACGGTGCTGTTCATGGCCGGCAGGCCCTTGTTGGTGATGACCCAGAGGGAGCCGCTGTTGTCTTGGATCTCGTACATGCCCTGGCCAAACACGCCTATTTGATTGACCACACGACCGCGGACGTACACATTGGTGTAGCGAGAAGGATTTTGTTCGATCTGGGCGATGGGAGTTGTGCCGATGCCCAGCCGCGCCAACGGCCCACACCCTGCCAGGGCTAGGCTGACGCAGAGCAAGAGTACCCAAGATCCGCCGCGGAACGATTGGCCAAGTTGCCGTTTCATGGGTTGCTTCCCTCACGAGCACTTGCTCCCACCATAGCAAGCCGGCAGCAGATCCACCGCCAAGCTAGAACTTCTCGCCAATGCCAAAGTGCAGTTGGGCCTGGCCGGCCTCTCCTTGACCAACGGCGTAGTCAATGCGCAGCGGCCCCAGGGGAGATTGGATGCGGATACCGGCCCCCAGCCCGAAACCGCTGCCCGGCTTGTTGCGCACCGCCGCAGGATTGCCGATGACCGCCGCGCCGCTGCCCAGATCGGTGCCGTAGTCGGCGAAGACCACTGCCCCCACCGGGTCGAAAAGGGGAAAACGCAACTCCGCCGTCGCCGTGGCAAAGCTGCGACCGGAGCCGACGCCACCCTCAAAAAATCCCCGCACCGAGCTGCCCCCGCCGATGGGGAAAGCATCGTAGGGAGCCAAGTCGCCAATTGTGGTGCCCGCCCGCACGTCAAAGGCCAGCACCTGCGGTCGTTCGCTGCGGGTCTCGAACAGTTTGACGGGAATGAACTGGCTGTAGCTAGTCTCGAGGCGGTTGGCGTTGAGGCCATTCTCGAAAAGACGTACCGACTGTTCGCTGGAGATGCGAAAGACGGATCCCTGGCTGGGGCTGTTGGGGTTGTCGCGGCTGTCGTTGACGAGGCCGAGCCGCAGGGTGGTGTAGCTGTCTTGGCCGCTGGCGCTGAAGGTAATCGGGTTGCCCAGCACATCAAAGCGCTCCTGCTCGCCGTTGCTGTTGCGGGCTTCCACAAATTGGATGCGGGTGCCCAAGCTGGCCCGCCAATTGCCCCCAATGGGACGCGAGAAGGTGACGCTGCCGCCCAGCCGGTTGATGCGCACGGGATCCCCGTTGGGCAAGGTCAATCCCTCGTTGAAAACAAAGCTGGAGCTCTGCTGGTTGGAGATATTGACGTTGTAGGAGGTGGGGATCTCCAGCGTGGCAATGCGCGGGTCGGTGAAGTTCAAATCAAACAGAGTTTCGTTGGTGCCCAACTGCACATTGAAGCTGGCGCTCTGGTTGTTGCCGCCCAAGTTTTCTTCCGAGACGCTGAGGCCAGCAAAGACCCCTGTGGCCGAGCTGACGCCGATGGTGCCGCTCAAGGTGCCGGTGCGGCGCTCTTCCACGTTCACCACCACCACCACCTTGTCGGGATCCTGGCCGGGGTTGAGCCCCACATTTACATCCTGAAAGAGGTTGAGGTTGAAAACCGCCTGCAGGTCTTCCTGGATTTGGTTGCGGTTGAACACATCCCCCGGCTTGGACTTCAGCTCGCGGGTGATGATGAAGTCGCGGGTTTTGGTGTTGCCCTGCACGCGAATATCCTCGATCTCCCCTTCGGCAATTTCCAGGGTGAGAGTGCCATCTTCGGAGGAGCGCACATCTGTCACTTTGGCCAGCACGTAGCCCTTGTCGGCATACCACTGCTCAATCTCGGCCACCGCCGCTTGCAACTTGCCAAAGTTGAGCACCCGCCCTTCCTGGTCGGCAAAGGCCTTCTGGAGCACCTCCGGATCCAAAACTTTTGCCCCTTCCGTGCGCACGGCTTTGAGGGTGGGGTTGGGCTTGACTTCAAAGGTGACTCGCACCCCCAGAGGCGTATCGGAAGGCACCGCCCGCACATCGGCAAAAAAACCGGTGGCAAACACGGCGTTGATGTCTTCCCGCAGTTGGGAACGAGTGGAGACCTCGCCGGCGCGGGTGCGAATAGCCTTGTAAACCTGCTCGATCAGCTCTGGGTCGTCGGTACCCTCGACCACCACTTCTGCCACCAAAACTTCAACTTCTGGCTCGCCGGCGGCGGGGGTAGGTGTGGGGGTGGGTTGGGCGGGGGCATCGCCACCGGTGCGCAGATCCAGGGTGCCGGGTTGGGGTTGTGCCCAAGCTGCAGCGGTGTGTAGCACCATCCCACAGGTCAGGGCTGAAGCTAGCCAAGGGCAGAGTTGCCTGGAACAATTCATAGGGATCCCTCGCACACCACAAAGATTGGAAAGCTGGGCCAAGATTGCACTAAAACCCTCTGCCGCCCAGCGGTGGACAATTGCCCTGAATTATATCAACCCCCATCCCTGCGGATCCGAGCATTGCCGCGAGCCGGATTGCGGGCTTGGGCAGTCTGAAGTGCAAGCAGCCGCCTCTTCTTTACGGCAGGCGCAGGGATCCCTGGCAGCGCTGGCCACAGGTCTGCGGCTCGGCTGCCTCGGCGGACAGGTTGGCTTGGGAGTTGAGGATAAGGATTGTGATGGGGGCAGGGGGCGGTGAGGGGCTGCTGCGCCAACCCCATCTGCCGGCGAAGTGCTGCGTTGGGGTGTTGGGCACGACGAAGACAATGTTTTGTAGGACATTGCTTTGTAGAGGGGTGGCGCTGTTCTGTCTGCTGTCGAGGAGCACCGTTTGCTCCGGCAGGAGCGTCTGGGCCAGAGCGGCTGGAGCTAGGCCTAGGCAGAGCAGAGCTGCTGCCCCAGAGAGGGGTTTGGCCGACATCATCACCGTTTTCCCCGTAGAGCCGAGATGCTAGCACCCTAGCTCGCCCTGCTGAAATGGCTCCACCCCTTTGCCGCAAAAAGGGTTACGCAACAGGGCAAGCTTCTCCCCTGCGCCTGAGGAAGCTGCGAACTCTGCCCTCTTCCAGGGAAAGCCTCAGAAACTTACGCCCCCATGCGGATACTGCCGAGCTAGTCACCTGCCCCTGAACCATCTGGTTGGGCCCGCTCCCGCTCTTGGCTAAGACGGGCCACCTGGGCTTCCAGCTCTTGAATGCGGTGCAACAACTGCTCGATTGCCCGTCCCACCGGGTCAGGCATGAGGTGGTGATCGAGGTCGATGCCGTGGGCGGGGATGCGGCGTTGATGGGGTGGGATGACCGCTCGACCTGGGATCCCGACTACCGTCATGCCGGGGGCCACATCTTGAATCACCACTGCATTGGCCCCGATGCGGGCTCTGGCGCCGATGCGAACTGGCCCCAGGATCTTCGCCCCTGTGCCCACGATCACCCCATCTTCTAGGGTGGGATGCCGTTTACCTTTGGTCCAAGAGGTGCCCCCCAAGGTAACCCCGTGGTAGAGGGTGACGTCATCGCCAATTTCCGCCGTCTCCCCGATCACCACGCCACAACCATGGTCAATGAAAAAGCGCCGTCCAATCCGGGCTGCCGGGTGGATTTCGATCAACGTAAAGGAGCGAGAAATGAAACTGAGCAAGCGGGCCAGAAAAAAGCAGCGCCGCTGCCACAGCCAATGGGCGATGCGGTGTAGGAAGAGAGCATGTACCCCGGGGTAGGTGAAAAGTACCTCCCAGCGGTTGCGCGCCGCCGGATCCCGCTCGAAGACGCAGTCGATGTCTTCCCAGAATTGCTGCCAGAACCCCAGTTTTGGCTCCGGCTTGGCAGAAGAGGAAGAATCACTCCCCCCTGTCTCAGGGCTTTCCACCGCCGACGGCAAGGACTCCGTCCCGCTAACGCGAGAGGACTCTGTCCTGCTGGCGCGAGAGGACTCCGTTAGCATGAATGGCCTCCGGTGAGAAACCTCCACTGCTTCCCCTTCTAGCACTTTTTGTCGTCAGCAGGGGGAGCCCCCGCCAGGCTCCAGGATGCCTGTTGACGCTTTTCGTCAAAAGTGGATGAAAATGAGATTACGATAGGAGCTGAATTTGCCTGTCCCCTGTTGTCGCTAAACTGGCTGGCTACCATGCTGGATCCCCTTTTGGAAGAGAAAATCCGCAACCAGGTTCGTACCCACAAAGTGCTGATTTATATGAAGGGCACCCCAGAAATGCCCCTATGTGGGTTTTCCTACGCTGCCGTTCGCATATTGGATAGCTTGGGCTTCCCCTACACAGCAATTAACGTGCTGGAGGATCCCGAGCTTCGCCAAGGGATCAAAGAGTTTTCCAACTGGCCGACCATTCCGCAAATCTACATTGACGGGGAGTTTGTGGGCGGCTGCGACATCCTCCAAGAGATGCACGCCCGCAACGAGCTGCGCCCCCTGGTGGAGGCGGCTTTTGCCAAGGCCAGCACTCAATCTTGAAGATCCCATGCTCACCCCGAACCGCCTTCGGCAGCTCCTGGCCGAGAAACTACAGGCCACCTACGCCTATGTAGAGGACGAATCCCACCGCCACGCTGGCCATAGGGGACGGCAGCAGGGATCCGGGGGGCACTACCGCGTGCAGGTGGTGTCGCCTCTGTTTGCCGGCAAAACTTCTCTGCAACGACACCGCTTGGTGTACGCCGCTCTGGCTGAGGAGATGGGGCAGAGTATCCATGCTTTGGCGTTGCAAACTTACAGCCCGGAAGAGGTGTCGGCAGCCGGGATCCCTCACGATTGGATAACATAGAGGGCGAAATAGCTGCCCCGGCGGGGTAAGGGAGGAAGTATGGCAGCGCTTTTGGCCACCTGGCTGATGTCGGCCTTGAGCGTGATGATTTTGGCTTGGCTTTTGCCCGGGATCCACGTCTCCGGGTTTGGAGGTGCCTTGGTAGCGGCACTGGCTATTGGGCTAGTCAACAGCTTGGTGAAGCCGTTTCTGCAGTTGATCACCCTGCCGATTACAATCCTGACGCTAGGTTTGTTTTGGCTGATTTTAAACGGCATCTGCTTAGCCATTGCCGACTTCTTGGCCGGAGATGCTTTCAACATCGACAACTTTGGTTGGGCGTTTGTCGGTGCCATCGTGCTCTCCCTCGTCAGCGGCTTGGTTCAGCGCATCTTCGAGCAAGCCAGCTAGGCTTGAATTTCTCGTGAAGGGATAAAACCTTTCCGCATCCTGTGATCCAGCAAGCGACTGGTTAGGATCCCTCCTAGCCAGGGAGGTGTTTCCATACTTGGCTTAATGCTGGAAAATCCATTATAGGTAGGTTTCAACTCTGAACCAAGAACTGGGATATTCGTGCGCTCGCACAAGCCGGGATAAAGTCCTGCCAGGCCACCTCGAACCTCTCTTCAGCAAGATTGTATCCCGCTAGCCCTCTATCTTTGTTGCTGACAACCACAGCCACTCGAAATAGGAAACAGCACGCCAGGGTTATTGCAAATCGCATCCAAACTGCTTGTTGTGTAGATCTCCAGCTCCTTTTTTTGTAGAGATGGTTGCAGCAGTGCAGAGGGCCAGAGGAGAGTCTTTAACTTGCTTGGAACGGCCCGTGTTAGATCAGAATCTACAATTTAGGAGCTGACGGGTATGAAGGCGTTGTTGCTCTATCCTCGCTTTCCCCAATCTTTCTGGTCATACAATCGCACCATTGAGATGGTCGGTCTGAAAGCACTGATGCCACCTCTGGGCTTGATCACAGTTGCCGCTCTGTTGCCCCAGGACTGGGAGCTTCGCTTTGTGGATCGCAATGTTGCCCCCGAAACGGAAGCCGATTGGCAGTGGTGTGACCTGGTGATCCTGTCGGCCATGCTGGTGCAGAAGCAGGATTTTCACGCCTTAATTCGCAAAGCTGTGCAATTGGGTAAAAAGGTGGCAGTGGGAGGGCCCTATCCCACTTCTCTGCCCCAAGATGCTCTCGACTCTGGAGCCCACTACCTGGTTTTGGACGAAGGGGAAGTGACCATACCGGCTTTTGTCAAGGCTCTAGAATCTGGGCAAGAAGTGGGCATTTTTCGAGCCACAGAAAAGCCAGATGTCACCCAAAGCCCTCTGCCGAGATTTGACCTGCTGCGCATGGATCAATACTTCATGATGTCAGTGCAATTCTCGCGGGGTTGCCCCTTTAATTGCGAGTTTTGTGACATCATCTCTCTTTATGGACGCAAGCCCAGAACCAAAGAGCCAAGCCAAATGCTTGCCGAGCTGCAAGCCCTCTACGACCTGGGCTGGCGTGGCTCGGTCTTTGTGGTGGATGACAACTTTATCGGCAACCAGCGCAATGTCAAGCGATTTTTACGCGAGCTGATCCCGTGGAGCAAGGAGCGCAACTATCCATTTACCTTTATGACAGAGGCTTCTGTCAACCTAGCTGAAGATGAAGAGTTGATGCAGTTGATGGTAGAAGCGGGGTTCTATGCGGTCTTTCTGGGTATTGAGACCCCAGACCAAGACAGCTTACAGATGACTCAAAAGCTACAGAATACCCGCCACCCCCTGGTAGAGGCTTGTCGCAAGATCAACGATGCTGGGCTGTTGATCTACGCCGGGTTTATTCTGGGCTTTGACGGAGAGCGGCCAGGTGCGGGGGAGCGCATTCAGGCTTTTGTCGAGCAGACCGGTATTCCTCAGCCGATGTTGGGCATTTTACAGGCTCTACCCAACACCCAACTGTGGAATCGCCTCAAAAAAGAGCAGCGGTTGCTGGAGGGAATTGGCGTCACCGAATTTGGGGATCAAAACACGCTGATGAACTTTATTCCCACCCGTTCTCCATCTGAAATTGCCCGGGAATATCTGGAGAGTTTTTGGAAGTTGTATGAGCCAGCGCGATATCTCTCTCGTTGTCTGCGACAATGCCTGAATATAGGGGTTAAAGCAGGCCGGCGACAAGTGATGAGGCTGCCCCTTCAGAAAGGGATCCACCTCCTTCTCCAGCTCATTTGGCAACAAGGGATCCGCCACCCGCAAATTCGCGCCCAATTTTGGCGACAACTGTGGACAATTTGGCGGCGCAAGCCCAGCCTGCTGAACCTGTATTTGGGTTTGTGCGCGGCAGGGGAACACTTTTGGGAGTACCGGGAGTTGGCCCGCGCTCGCCTCAGCCAGCAACTAGGATACGATCCGTTGCCTGCCGACTCATCGTCAGGATAAATGCGACGACGACAGTTTGCAGCACTGGGGCTGGGATCCCTCTGGGCTCTTCAGGGGGGCTCTCTGCAGGCCTAGACCGCTGGAGATTGGTTGGCCGTGGAGCTGTTCAGCCGCTGGGGTGGGGTTCCCTGAACAGCTCTTTTGTCTTGAATCCGCAGCCCTAACATCTGCACCGGCTCCTTACTCCACCCCAAGCAGGGGGTCTGGTGCCATCCCAACCTGAGAAGCTGTCCTCAGGAGCTAGCTTTGGGAGTGACCTTCAAAATGGTGGAACGGGATCTAGACGGAGCTGAACCATTCGCCTGGGGCTCCTTGGCCATCCCACCGCCGGTGGAAGCTGCTTGTGCTCCGCGCCGCTGCCGCAGTCCAGCCGCCTTGGCCTGCTGGCCTGTCATGCTGGCCTTCATTTTGGCTTTGCTGGTTGAGAGGGCTTTCCCTTTGACAGAAGAACCTTCTTTTTCGGCCAACACCTGCAGGGCCATTTCCAGGGTGACTGCTTCGGCAGGGATCTCCTTGGGCAAAGAAGCATTGACCTTGCCGTGTTTGACATACAGCCCGTACGGGCCGTCGTGCAAAGTGACCGCTTCGCCATCCTCAGGATGGGATCCCAGCTCGCGCAGGGGTTTGGCCGAGCCGCGCCCACGGCCTTTTTTGGGCTGGGCCAGCAGCTCCAGCGCCCGCTCCAAGCTGATGGTCAGCACATTCTCATCGGCAGGCAGCGAGCGGAAATCCCCGTCGCAGACCACGTAGGGGCCGAAGCGGCCAATCCCTGCTTGCACCTTCTTCCCCGACTCTGGGTGCTCCCCCAACGTGCGCGGCAGGCTGAGCAGCTCGAGGGCAATCTCAGGGGTGACCTCCTCCGGCTTCAGCCCTTTGGGGAGGGAGGTGCGCTTGGGCTTTTTGTTCTTCTCCGACACTTCCCCCAACTGCACATAAGGGCCGTAGGGACCCTGGGGAATCACGTAGACCGGCTCTTGGGTTTCCGGGTGGAAGGCGATGGGCTTGGAACCTTCCTGCTTGCGCCGAATGAGTTCCTCGATGTGTTCGGCGCTGAGATCGGCGGGGGGAATATCCTCCGGCAGGTTGGCGCGCACCTCTCCCGATTCAGTCTCTACCGACACATAGGGGCCGTAGGGGCCAATGCCGATCTTGACAGGCAGGTTCTCCAGGTGAATGGAGCGGGCCAGGCCGGAGTCGATTTCCAACTCGCGCGCCTTCACCTGGCCTTCTAGACCCTGCTCTCCCAGAAAGAAGTGGCGCAAATAGGGCAGCCAGTCTGCCTGGCCAGAAGCGATGTCATCGAGGGTTTGCTCCATCTCGGCGGTGAAGCGGGTGTTCACTAAGTTGGGAAAGTATTTTTCCAGTAGCTCGGTAACCGCAAAGGCTGTGTAGGTGGGCACAAGAGCGTTCCCCATCGACCTCACGTAGCCACGGCTCATGATGGTGTTCAGGATGGTGGCGTAGGTGCTGGGGCGGCCAATCCCCTCACTTTCCAACACCTTGACCAGGGAAGCCTCCGTAAAGCGAGGCGGCGGCTGGGTTTCGTGGCCCACCGGCTCCAACTGCAGGCAGCTCAAGGGATCCCCCTGCCGCAACAGGGGCAGGTGCACTTCCCGATCTTCCAAAGCCGCCTCTGGGTCGTCGGATCCCTCCACATAGGCGCGGAAGAAGCCGGGAAAATCGATGCGCTTGCCACTGGCCCGAAACACCGCATCATCCACCGTGATGAGCACAATGGTGTGGGTCTGTCGTGCCTCGGCCATTTGGCTAGCGACGGTACGCTTCCAGATCAGGTCGTAGAGGGCTAGCTCCTGCCCTGTGAGGGGGGTTTGGCTGGGCAGGCGAAATTCTGACCCGGCGGGACGAATGGCCTCGTGGGCTTCTTGCGCCCCCTTGGTTTTGGTGGTGTACTGCCGAGGTTCGGGGCTGAGGTACTCCTTGCCGTACATCGACTCCACGCAGGCGCGGGCAGCGCGGATGGCCTGTTCCGACAGGTGTACCGAGTCGGTACGCATGTAGGTGATGTAGCCCTCTTCATAGAGCTTTTGGGCGATGCGCATCGTCTGCTGAGCCGACAGGCGCAGCTTGCGGTTGGCCTCCTGTTGCAGCGTGGAGGTGGTAAAAGGAGGGGCGGGCTTGCGGGTGGAGGGGCGTTCTTCAACCGAGCTGACGACCCAAGCTTTCCCCAGCAGGCGATCCCGTAGGGCCTCGGCCTGGGCTTGATCCAACAGCACCACATCCCGTCCGGCGATGAGCTGCCCGGTGCTGGGATCGAAGTCTTGTCCGCTGGCCAGACGTTTGCCGCCCAGGCTCACCAGCTCTGCCGGGAAGGAGGCGGCTTGGCCTGCTGTCCTCGGTTGCAAATCCGCTTTCAGATCCCAGTAGGTGGCTTTTTTAAAGGCGCGCCGCTCCCGCTCCCGATCCACCAAGAGCTTCACCGCCACCGATTGCACCCGACCTGCCGAGAGTTTGGGGGCAATTTTTTTCCACAGCAGCGGCGACAGAGTGTAACCCACCAGGCGATCCAAGATGCGGCGCGTCTCTTGGGCCCGCACCAGTTGCTCGTCCACCTCACGGCAATTTTGCAGCGCCTCCTGAATGGCCTCGCGGGTGATCTCATGGAACACCATGCGGCGGGTGGGCACCTTGGGCTGCAGCACCTGTTGCAGGTGCCAACTGATACTTTCCCCCTCCCGGTCTTCGTCAGTGGCCAGAATCAGCTCGTCGGCTTTCTTGAGCGCCTCCTTCAGCTCTTTGACTACCTTTCTTTTGTCCTTCGGGATCACGTAGAGAGGCTCGAAGTTGGCGTGGACATTGACTCCGAGACGGCTCCACTCTTCTCCCTTCACCTCCTCAGGAATGTCAGAGGCCGACTCCGGCAGATCGCGTACATGTCCCATCGAGGCTTGCACCTCATAGCCGGCGGGCAAGAAGCCGCGGATGGTACGGGCTTTGGTGGGAGATTCGACAATGACCAGCTTGGGCATGATGATGTTGACTAGAAGGAATCGACTGAAGGTGGTGAGCCTCCCGACCCAGGGGTACGGCGGATCAGCGCCCACAATCGGGTCTACCTATGGATCCATCGCTGCTTCTTCTGGAGCCTAGCAAGTCTGCTTGCGCTTGGCTAGCGGTTCTGGGCGGTTGACCTGGGCAGTCTGCTCCTATTCGACCTCTTAGCACAACCATGAAGCTGCATCACTTTTCTATTCGCACCGCCGATATTTTTCGCTCCATCGCCTTTTACGAGGGGCTGGGCTTTGTGGTGGAAGAACGGTTTACCGCCGGGATCACCTTAGCCTGTTGGATGCACAGCCCCTGGGGTCGCCTGGAGCTGATGCAGGTGCCGCAGCCCCATCCCGCGCCGGATCCTTTCGGGGATCCTCACTATGTAGGCTACTACCATCCCTCTTTGGAGATTGGCCCTGAATGGGGATCCCTGGCCGACTATCTGCAGCATCTGGAGGCGCAGGTGCCCCTCACCTTGCTGTTGCCGCCGCAACGCCAGCAAATTGGCGGCCAAGTCTATGAGGTAGCGTTCATCGCCGATCCCGATGGCCTGCCGATCGAGCTCATCCGCCCCCAGGGATCCCCAGGATTAGAATAAGGTTTGCCCCGACGCAGGGCTCCAGGGAATATCTCCTTAATTGATGGAACGAGCGGATGCGGGTGGAGGCGGTCGCTCTCTCTAGCTGAGCTGGCCCTTAGGGATCCCAGCGCTAGAGGCGTTCCTTGGCGGGCCAGCAAAAGCGGCAGGGGCAAAACCAGCGCCCCAAAATAGTGCCTAGAAAGGCAGCTCCCCCTCTTCGGGGGCTAGGGGGGACTCGGTTGCCGGCGGGCCGTAGGTTTCACCCAGATCCGGGGCTCCTTCTGCCTCCAGGCTCTCGAGAGCGGACAGTTCTGCCGTCGCCTCCTTGGGCGAGGGCAGGATCCCTTGCAAATCTATCAGGCTGCCGTTGAAATGCTCGGCAAACCGACGGGCCACCTCCGCCAGCTCATGGGCCAGGTCGTAGGAGGGTGACCTTGCGGTTTGCACCACTGGGGCAGTAGATTGCGGGGCCCTCAGCTCCGCCTGTCTTGGAAGAGGGAGCTCGGGGGAAGGAGGGCTGCTCTCCAACCTTGGGTCACGGGCCGCAGCTGGGCCAGCATGCCCCTCCCGTAGGCGAGGCGGTGGCTGTACCACCAGCTTCAGCCGCACCGGGCGCCGCAGCAGGTTGTAAAGAGCAGAGTGTACCTCGGCTTCTTTGCTGCGCACTTTCTCCACCAGGCCCTTATTGGGAAAAGCAAGGGTAATTTCTAAGGTCTCCGTCCCATCGAGCCAAACAAGAGCCTCCTGCTGCAAATGGCCGGATGCCAATAGCCCTCGCGTGATGGGGCGGAGGTTTTCAAGAAACTGCTCCCAGCGGGGCCGCAACACCTGGGCAGACGCCGGATCCTTTGCCTTTTCCGGAGGGAGCGGCTCTTGTGGGCTGGGTCCTTGCGGCAGGGGCGTCAAGTCCCCTGCTGGGCTAGGGGAAGGGGTGAAGGACTCTGGGGTGGCTGTTGCTGTAGCCCTCTGCTTTTGTTCTGCTGGGGTGCGAGGGGGGACATCGACACTTTTCTCAGCAGAAGGTAAGCCCGCAGAGGCAAGGGGGATCGCGGCGCTGGCTGCAGCCCCTGTGCGCAGCTGGCCCAGCAGATCCAGCAGAGCAATTTCCAGCCAAAGTTGGGGTTGCCCGCTCTGGCGAATTTGCGGCTCGCACTGGCGCAGATGGCTCTGGGCCGCCAGCAGCATCTCCACCGAGTAGCGAGGGGCCCGCTGTTGCAAGGCTGCCCAGGTGGGATCCGTTACCGCTGCCAACTGCCGCTGCTGGGGGGCCGTCTTGGCCAGGAGCAGATCCCGGTAAAAAGCCACCAGGTTCTGCAGCACCACCAGGGGCTCTTTGCCCCGCTCCAGCAATTGCCGCGTTTGAGCCAGCACCCCCTCTACATCGTCAGCCAGCAGGGCATCCGTCAACTCCAAAAGCTGCCGTTCCGGGATCCCGCCCACCAAGTCCCACACGGCTTCTGGGGTGATGGATCCCTCCAGCAAGCTAAGCTGATCCAGCAGCCGTTCGGCATCCCTTAGCCCCCCCTGGGCAAGCTGGGCCACCAGCTGCAAGGCTTCTGCCGTGATGGGGATCCCTTCCTGGGCGGCGATCTGGCCCAGGTGGGCCACCATGTCCTCGAGGGGGATGCGGCGGAAGTCAAAGCGCTGACAGCGGGAAACGACGGTAGGCAGAACCCGCTGCGGGTCGGTGGTGGCCAGGACAAACACCACGCGGGGGGGCGGCTCTTCCAGGGTCTTCAGCAAAGCGTTGAAGGCGGCATTGCTGAGCATGTGGCACTCGTCGATGACATAGACCTTGTAGCGGCTATTTACCGGCGCAAACTGGGCCCGCTCGATCAGCTCGCGGATGTTGTCCACGCCGGTGTTGCTGGCCGCGTCGATCTCAATCACATCTAAAGAAGAGCCGGCGGTGATGGCGCGGCACTGGCTGCACACCTGACAGGGATCCGGTGTTGGCCCCTGCTCGCAATTTAAGGACTTGGCTAGAATGCGGGCGCTGGAGGTCTTGCCCGTGCCGCGCGGACCACAGAACAAGTAGGCCGGCGCCACCCGGTTTTGCCGGATGGCATTGGCCAAAGTCTGCACCACCGCCCCTTGGCCCACCACATCGGCAAAACGCTGCGGGCGGTATTTCAGATGCAGGGGTTCGTACTTGCCAGCGGCGGCCATTTCCGAAGATCTCCGAGCAAGCAGCGCCCCAGCCGAGACCGCTATCGCCGGGCGATGCGGAGGCAATCCCAGAGGGCTCCCCTATTCTGCCCCTTGCCCCTCAGGAGCGACGCTGGGTGATGCCACCTCCTGGGTGGGTAGAGCTTTTGGCCGCCGGCCGTTGGGATCCCGGCGGCGCAGGAGAGCTATCCGGGGCAGCTGCAGCTTCCAGCGGGGGGCATCCAGTTGGTCCACGTGCTGCAGGCGGTAGCTGAGCTGGTACAGCTCCCTCTTGAGCCGACGATTTTCCGCCTGAATGGCGGCGATGCGCTCGCGGATGGGTTGCAGGCGGGCCTGCAGCTTACGTCGGTAGAGCTCTGGTAGCTCCTGGATCATCTGCTCCAGCACCTGCTTTTCTTGGTAGAGCTGCTCGATCTCGGCCTCATAGCTGCGAATCTGTCGGTGTTGCTTTTCTTGGCGCAGCTCCAAAAGATCGATCTGGCTCTGCAGCAGGCGGTTGCGCTCCCTCAACGCCTCGATCTCCTGCTCCCGCGCCGCCAGCGCTTGCACCCACCAGGACTCTGCCCTGCTATCGCCAACAGGCTCGCCGCCGCAAATCGTTTCTTGCATCGACTCTTCCTCAACCCACCATCCCCATCCGCTACTCTATCCAGCCTGCTGGGGCGAGGCCAGGGGTTTCTGGGAAGCCAGCGCTTGCTGCACCTGGGCTTCCAGCTCCGCCAGGGATCCAGAATTGTCCAGCACTACATGGGCGCGACAGGCCTTTTCCTCTAGGGGCCACTGGCTGGCCAGGCGAGCTTCAATTTCTGCCGGTGTCAGGAGGGGATCCCGCTGGGCCAGGCGCTGCCGCTGCTGCTCAGGGGTACAGGTCACCACCCAGATCTCGCTGACCCAGTTTTCCATGTGGGCCTCAAACAGCAGCGGGATCATCAGGCAAACGGTGGGAGGGCCGTCCTTTTGAGGATTTGCAACCCCTTCCTCAGGCGGCACAGAGGCTCCGTGAGACTGGAGAAACTCCCGCAGCCGCGCTTTGACAAACGGGTGAATCTGGGCTTCCAGCCAGGCCCGCTCGGCGGCATCGGCAAAGATAATCTGCCCTAACTGGCGGCGATCCAGCTCTCCAGAGGGATCCCGGATGGCCTGGCCATAGCGCTGCAGCACCCGCTCGCGGATGGGGGATCCCACCGCCAAGGCCTGGCGGGCCATCTGATCCGCATCGGCCACTGGGATCCCGTGCCGTTCCAAGATGCGGGCCACTGTGGATTTACCGGTGGCTATGCCGCCCGTCAAGCCGATGATTCTCATGGGAGCTGTACGATTTCACACAAGTTAGAGCCAGCCTCTCACCCCCGGCCCCTCTCCCTCTGGGAGAGGGGAGATGGTTGCAGATCCCCCTCAAGGAGAGGCCATCTGGGCAGAGGCTGGGGAAAGGCAAGGTGCTGTCAAGAGACTATACTCTAAGCCTTCCACCAAGGCCCGGCAGGAGGCTTCGATGATGTTGGTGGAAACTCCCACCGTGGTCCAGCGGCGGTGGCCATCGCTGAACTCCACCAGCACCCGCGTTTTTGCCGAGGTGCCGGCCCGCCCATCCAAGATGCGCACTTTGTAGTCGGCCAGGTGAATCCCTTCCAGTTGGGGGTAGAACTCCAGCAAGGCTTTGCGCAGCGCCCCATCCAAAGCCGCCACCGGCCCATTGCCTTCCGCTGCCGTTACCCGCGTCTGCCCTTGCACCGCAATCTTCACCGCCGCCAAGGACTGCACATCCCCCGCCTCACCACTGGGATCCCAGTCTTTGCTGCTCCAGTCGGAGCGGGTAGTGGTGCTGACATTAAAGCTAAGCACCTCAAATGGATGCAAGCGCTGACCTAACAGCTCCCGCACCAGCAGCTCAAAGCTGGCCTCAGCCGCCTCAAACTGATAGCCCTGCAGCTCCAGGGTCTTCAACCGCTCTAGGATCAAGCGGGCTTGGGGATCTGACTTGTCCAGCCGGATCCCGAAGCCGGCCACTTTGCTGAGGATATTGCTCAGCCCCGCTTGTTCCGAAACCACGATGCGCCGGCAGTTGCCCACCTGCTCCGGGGCAATGTGCTCGTAGGTGAGGGGGTTTTTCTGGACGGCGCTAACGTGGATCCCGCCCTTGTGGGCAAAGGCCGACCGGCCCACAAAGGGGGCATGGTCATCCGGAGCCAGGTTGACCACCTCGCTGATGGCGCGGGAGATCTCCGTCAGGTGTTGCAGCTTCCCTTCCGGCAGACAGCGGTAGCCCAGCTTTAGTTGCAGGTTGGGGATGACGCTGCACAGGTCGGCGTTGCCACAGCGCTCCCCATAGCCGTTGATGGTGCCTTGCACCATGCGCGCCCCCGCCTGGACTGCCGCCAGGGCATTGGCCACAGCAGTGCCGGAATCGTTGTGGGTGTGGATCCCCAGGGGCAAATGCCCCAGGTGATGGGACTCGGCCAAGACGGCTGCGGTGATGGCGGCAATCTCGGGGGGCAGGGATCCGCCGTTGGTATCGCAGAGAACCAGCCACTCTGCCCCCGCTTCTGCCGCCGCCACGAGGGTTTGCAGGGCGTAGTCGGAGTTATGGCGATAGGCGTCAAACCAGTGCTCAGCATCGTAGATCACCCGTCGCCCCTGGGAGCGCAAATAGGTAATGGTGTCGCGGATCATGGCCAGGTTTTCGGCCAAGGTGGTGCCCAGCCCCTCAGTCACATGCAGATCCCAGGACTTGCCGAACACCGTCACGTAGCGGGTGCCCGCCGCCAAGATGGCCTGCAGCAGGGGGTCGTCAGCCGCCCGCCGCCCCGGCTTGCGGGTGGAGCAAAAGGCCACCAGCTCCGCCTGCTCCAGAGGCTCTTCCCGCAGTTGCCAGAAAAACTGCACATCCTTGGGATTGGCCCCCGGCCAGCCCCCCTCGATAAACGGGATCCCCAG
>NZ_JANSJA010000112.1:29313-35844 GCF_047462335.1 Synechococcus sp. H60.1 | reverse complement strand
GAGCGGAAAACGGCGGCAAAGCTCGGCCACTCGCCGGCGGCAGGCTTCGAGCACAGCCAGATCCTCCGGTTGAAACAGGCAATCGGCAATAATTTCCCCAATTTCCTCAAATTCTGCCGCGCCCAGGCCGCGGGTGGTCAGGGCCGGGGATCCCAGGCGCAGGCCGCTGGCCACAAAGGGCGGCTGCGGGTCAAAGGGGATGGTGTTTTTGTTGGCGGTAATGTGGATCTCCTCCATCAGGCGATCCGCCCGCTTGCCCGTCATCACCGGATCGGCAGCCCCGTTTTTCTCCAGCACTGCCGAGACCGAGCGCAGATCCAGTAACATCAGGTGGTTGTCGGTGCCCCCCGAAACCAGCCGGATGCCCCGTCGTTGCAGCGTTGCCGCCAGGGCCTGGGCATTGGCAATGACCTGGGCTGAGTACTGGGCAAAGCTGGGCTGCAGGGCTTCTCCAAAGGCCACCGCCTTGCCGGCAATGACATGCTCCAAAGGCCCCCCTTGGCTGCCGGGGAACACCGCCTTGTCCAGCTTTTTGCCCAATTCCGGGTCGCGGGTGAGAATCAGCCCGCCGCGCGGCCCTCGCAGCGTCTTGTGGGTGGTGGTGGTTACCACATCGCAGAGGGGCACGGGGTTGGGGTGGTGCCCAGTGGCCACCAGGCCAGCAATGTGGGCAATGTCTGCCATCAGATAGGCCCCCACCTCATCGGCAATGGCGCGGAAGGCAGCAAAATCAATTGTCCGCGGGTAGGCGGAGTAGCCGCAGATAATCAGCTTAGGCCGGTGCTGCAGGGCCAGATCCCGCACCTGGTCAAAATCAATCCGCTCCGTCTGCGGATCCACGCCATAGTGCACCACGCGGAACCACTTGCCGGAGACGTTCACTGGCGAGCCGTGGGTGAGGTGGCCGCCGTGGGCCAGATCCATGCCCATGATCGTGTCTCCTGGCTGCAGCAGAGCCAAGAAAACCGCGAAATTGGCCTGGGCACCGGAGTGGGGCTGGACATTGGCGTGGGCCGCCCCAAACAGTTGCTTGGCGCGGTCGATGGCCAGTTGTTCGATCTCGTCGATAAATTCGCAGCCGCCGTAGTAGCGCTTGCCGGGCAGCCCCTCTGCATACTTGTTGGTAAGCACCGAGCCCTGGGCCGCCAGGACAGCCGGCGAGGTGAAGTTCTCGCTGGCAATCATCTCCAGGTGATCCCGCTGGCGGTTGAGTTCTTGCTGGATGAGGCGGTAGACGATGGGATCCGTTTCGGCCAAAATGGCCAGGTTGTCCCGGGGAGTGGTTAGGCTGTGGGGGGCGGCTACCATGGTGACGCCAAGAGCAAACGTTGCAAAGAAAAAAAGGCCAGAATTACCCTGCGGTCGCAACAGCGTTGCGAAGCAACATCGTAACACAGGCCAGGGGATCCCGCAGCGGCTAAGCGCAGAACCAAAGGCCGCTTTGTAAAGAATGTTTTTGGGCCCCAGGTCTGGTCACCAGCCGGGGTAAAGTGAGGGGCAGGTTTACAGCACTGGGTTTTAGGAGTTGGCTATGACCGACGCGCAAGTTTTCACCATCCTGGCCATTGCCCTGGTGCCGGCAGTGATGGCCGTGCTGCTGGGATCCGCCCTGGCCCGCAGCTAGTTTCCATCTGGAAGAATAAGGTTGCTCTGGATCCGGGGGCCTGTCCTATAGAGCAGGCCCTTTTGAGTTGAGGCTCAGGGGCTGCGCCTGGGACGCTTTGCCATTGGCTAAAGTTGGATAAAGGATACTACCGGCAGCCAACCCAGAAGCAACTTGAGCCAGGTGGATCTACAGCGGGTTCAGCGCGCCCTTTCTCTGGAAGCAGAGGTGGGGTTTACCGACCTGCGGGGGCGAGAGCAGACCTTCTCCCAATTTTTGCAGAGCGTGTTTGGCCAGGATCCCCCCGCTGGCTGGATCCTGGATGGGGAAGAGCGACGGCGGTGGAAAGAACTGGGATCCCGCTATCGCCTCTACCCCCAGCTAGAGCTGCCGGAGCGGCAGCACCTGGTGGCGGAAACCCGCCGCTGGCTGGAGCGGCTGCGTCGCCAGCAAGAACAAGCCCACTCTGCTCCACCCAGCCCTGCTTTGCCCCTGCCCAAGGGCCTTAGTTTGGAGCAGCCGCTGCAATTTCTCAAGGGCATTGGCCCCAAGTCGGCGGAGAAACTGGCGCAACTGGGCCTGCACACTGTGCGCGATGCCCTCTACTACTTCCCACGGGATCACCTGGACTATTCCCGACGCGTGCTCATCCGCCAGGCCAAGGTGGGGGAGACGGTTACCCTGGTGGGGACGGTGAAAAGCTGCAGTTGCTTTACCAGCCCCAAAAACCCCTTGCTGACCATCTTCAACCTCAAGCTTGCCGACAAAAGCGGCGTAGTCACCCTCAGCCGCTTCTACAGCGGGCGGCAATTTGCCCAGCGCAGTTGGCAGGCGGCCCTGGAGCGGCAATACCCCAAGGGGGCAGTGGTGGCGGCCAGCGGTCTGGTGAAAAAGGGCCGCTTGGGCTTGACACTGGAGAACCCGCAACTGGAGGTGCTGGGGGGAGAGGGCGAGGATCTGGAGAGATTGGGCAAGATTCTACCCGTTTACCCCCTCTCAGAAGGGATCCCCGCCGATCTGGTGCGCAAAGCCATCCAGCTTGCCCTGCCGGCAGCTGCCTTGGTGGAGGATCCCTTGCCGGAGCACCTGAAGCGGCAGTTGCAGCTGTTGGACTTGCCCCTTGCCCTGCAGCAGATCCACTTTCCCAAGACGCAAGAGCTGCTGGCCCAGGCCCGGCGGCGGCTGGTGTTCGACGAGTTTTTCTACCTGCAACTTAGCCTCTTGCAGCGGCGGCAGCGCTACCGCGCCCAGGCCCAGGCTGTCCCCCGCTACCAGCCAGCTAGAGGAGAGCTCTTGGACCGCTTCTACCAAATCCTGCCCTTCCAGCTGACTGCTGCCCAGCAGCGGGCCATCGACGAGATCCTGGCGGATCTGCGGGATCCCTTGCCCATGAACCGCCTGCTGCAGGGGGATGTGGGATCCGGCAAAACTGTGGTGGCGGTGGCGGCTTTGCTGGCGGCCATCCAGTCGGGCTGGCAGACGGCCCTCATGGCTCCCACGGAGGTCTTGGCCGAGCAGCACTACCGCAAGCTGGTGGAGTGGCTCAGCCAACTGCAAGTGCCTGTGGAACTCTTGACCGGCTCCACACCCCCCGCCAAGCGGCGCGAGATCCTGCGGCAGTTGCAGACCGGGGAGCTGCCCCTAGTGGTTGGCACCCATGCCCTCATCCAGCCGGCGGTGCAGTTTCGCAACCTGGGCTTGGTGGTTATCGACGAGCAGCACCGCTTTGGCGTCGAACAGCGGGCTGCCCTGCAGCAGAAAGGGGATCACCCCGATGTCCTGACCATGACGGCCACCCCCATCCCCCGCACCCTTACCCTGGCCCTGCACGGGGATCTGGATGTTACCCAAATTGACGAGTTGCCCCCGGGGCGCAAGCCGGTGCACACGGTGGTGGCTCGACCGGGGGATCGCCTGCAGGTGGTGCGGCTGATGGAGCGGGAGATTGCCCAGGGGCGGCAGGCCTACGTGGTGCTGCCTTTGATTGAAGAGTCTGAGAAGCTGGATCTCAAGTCCGCCATTGAGGAACACCAGCGCCTGCAGGAGAAGGTCTTCCCCCAGTTCCGGGTGGGCCTGCTGCACGGGCGCCTAACTAGCAGCGAGAAGGACGCCGTCATAGAAGCTTTCCGCCGGCGGGAGCTGGATATCCTCGTCTCCACCACAGTGGTGGAAGTGGGGGTGGATGTGCCCAACGCCTCGGTGATGCTGGTGGAGCATGCCGAGCGCTTTGGCCTCTCCCAGCTCCACCAACTGCGGGGGCGGGTGGGGCGGGGATCCGACCAGGCCTACTGCATTTTAATGACGGGATCCCAAAGCGAAGAGGCCCTGCGCCGGCTAAAAGTCCTGGAGCAGTCCCACGATGGCTTTTTCATTGCCGAGATGGATCTGCGCTTCCGCGGCCCTGGGGAGGTGATGGGCACCCGCCAGTCGGGACTGCCCGATTTTGCTCTGGCCAGCCTCATGGATGACCAAGAGGTGCTGCAGTTGGCCCGCCAGGCAGCAGAGCAGCTCATTGTCCAAGACCCACAGCTGCAGCAGTGGCCCCGCCTGCGTCGCATACTGGAAGAACGCCAGGCCCGCCTTTTGGGGCCGGCTTTGTTGACTTAACCTTGGTGCCTATGCCCCCTACTCCTGAAGAGCTGACGCTCCACGGCCTCTCCCCCCAGGAATATCACCAGATCCAGCAGCAACTGGGCCGGGATCCCAACCCCACCGAGCTGGCCATGTTTGGGGTGATGTGGTCGGAGCACTGCTGCTACAAGAACTCTCGCCCTCTGCTGAAAAACTTTCCCACTACGGGCGAGCGGGTGGTGGTGGGGCCGGGGGAAAATGCCGGCGTCATAGATTTGGGGGATGGGGACTGGCTGGCCTTTAAGATTGAATCCCACAACCATCCTTCAGCGGTTGAGCCCTTCCAGGGAGCGGCCACCGGCGTGGGAGGCATCCTGCGTGATATCTTTACCCTGGGCGCCCGTCCCATTGCCCTGCTCAACTCCCTGCGCTTTGGGCCGCTGACGGATCCCCGCAACCGCCGCCTCATGGCCAGGGTGGTGGAGGGGATCGCCCACTACGGCAACTGCGTGGGGGTGCCCACGGTGGGGGGGGAAGTGGCCGTGGATCCCTGCTACAGTGGCAACCCCCTGGTCAACGTCATGGCTCTGGGGCTGCTGGAGACGCCGGCGGTGGTGAAATCGGCAGCTCGGGGGGTGGGGAATCCGGTCTTGTACGTGGGCGCCCCCACGGGGCGGGACGGGATCCGCGGGGCCAGCTTTGCCAGCGCCGAGCTCAAGGAGGACTCCCAGCAGGATCGGCCGGCGGTGCAGGTGGGGGATCCCTTTCTGGGCAAATGTCTCATCGAGGCCTGCCTGGAGGCCTTTGCCACGGGAGCCGTGGTGGCCGCCCAGGACATGGGAGCGGCCGGGATCACCTGCTCCACGGCGGAGATGGCCGCCAAAGGAGGCGTAGGGATCCGCTTTGATCTCGACCGGGTGCCGGCGCGGGAAAGCGGCATGGCCGCCTGGGAGTACCTGCTTTCGGAGTCCCAGGAGCGGATGCTGCTGGTGGTGCAAAAAGGTCGCGAAGCGGAGGTGATGGAGATCTTCCACCGCTGGGGCCTGCAGGCCAGCGTGGCCGGAGAAGTCATTGCCGAGCCGCTGGTGGAGATCTGGCACCGCGGAACCTGCGTGGTGCAAGTGCCGGCGCGGGCCTTGGCCGAAGAGACCCCCGTCTACGTCCGCCCGCTGCTGCCAGAGCCACCGGAGTACGTCCAGGCAGCGTGGCAGTGGGATCCCGCCACCCTACCCCCTTGCAGTCGCGAAGGGATCCACCTCGATCAGGCAACCCTGACGTGGCAAGAGGTGCTGCTGCGGCTTTTGGCCCGCCCCACCCTGGCCAGCAAAGCCTGGATCTATCGCCAATATGACCACCAGGTGCAAAACAACACTGTCCTTTGGCCGGGGCAGGGAGATGCAGCGGTTATCCGCATCCGCTCGCAAAAGTTTGGCGTGGGCGAGGTGCCACCCCTGCAGGCTGCCCGCAAGGCCATTGCTGCCACCCTCGATGGCAATGGCCGCTGGGTATATTTGGATCCCTACGAGGGGGCCAAAGCCGCGGTGGCCGAAGCCGCCCGCAACCTCTCCTGCGTGGGGGCGGAGCCCTTGGCTGTAACCGACAACCTCAACTTCGGCAACCCGGAAAACCCCGTGGTGTACTGGCAGTTGGCCCTGGCCTGTCGGGGGATTGGGGAGGCCTGCCGTGCCCTAGGGACACCGGTAACAGGGGGGAACGTTTCCCTCTACAACGAGAAGGGATCCCAGGCCATCTACCCTACCCCCGTTATCGGCATGGTCGGTCTCCTTCCAGACTTGAAGTTGGTCTGTGGCCAGGGGTGGCAGCAAGAAAGGGATCTCATCTACCTCTTGGGAGCCCAGGCTGTTACCAGTCTGGGCGGCAGCGAGTATTTGGCGGCAATCTACCACAAGGTCACGGGTCGGCCTGCCCCCGTGGATCTGGAGCTGGAAAAGCGCGTGCAAGCCGCCTGCCGCCACGGCATCCGGCAGGGGTGGGTGCGCTCCGCCCACGACTGTAGCGAGGGAGGACTGGCCGTGGCTCTGGCGGAAGCCTGCCTCAGCGGGGGCCGCGGTGCCAGTGTCTCTCTGGCTCCCGGATCCCTGCGCTGGGATCAGGCCCTGTTTGGCGAGGGATCCAGCCGCATCCTCGTTTCTGTCAATCCAGCCCAGCGCTCTCCTTGGGAAGCCTACTTAGAGTCCCAGCTCCCCGGCCAGTGGCAACTGCTGGGACAAGTGGGATCCCCTGCCGATCCCTTGGCCTTGACGACGGCAGAAGGGGATCCCCTGTTGTCGGTCTCTTTGGCCGCCCTGCAGGCCGCCCTGCAGGCCGCCTACCACAACACCTAGCTCCCCTCTCCC
>NZ_JANSJA010000112.1:0-29213 GCF_047462335.1 Synechococcus sp. H60.1 | reverse complement strand
AGCTCCCTTCATGGCAGGTCTTACTGAAGTCCAGATCCTCGTGGCCGTTCTCCGCCACCGCAGCTTCCCCCGGCAACTCCGCCTCGGGAGGAGCCGTGGCAGGGCTGGGCTCAGGATGGCTCTGAGGGACGACGTGATACTCTTGGGCTAAGCCGTGTTCTGAGAGCCAGCGCTCTGCCAACATGGCCGCCATACAGCCGGTGCCGGCAGCAGTGATGGCCTGGCGAAACTCGTGATCCTGCACATCCCCGGCGGCAAACACCCCCTCCACGCTGGTGGCTACCGATCCGGGGCGGGTGACAATATAGCCCACTTCATCCAGTTCCAGTTGTCCTTTGAACAGGTCGGTGTTGGGTTTATGGCCGATGGCGTAGAACAAGCCACCCACCGCCATCTCCCGGATCTCCCCTGTCTGGTTGTTGCGCACCTTCACCCCGGTCAGGCGCTGGCCGTCGCCCAGGACTTCCACCGCCTCGGTGTGCCAGTGCACCGTAATCTTGGGGTGGTTGAGCACCCGGTCTTGCATGGCCTTGCTGGCCCGCATCTTGCCACTGCGCACCAGCATGTGGACATGGGATCCAAACTTGGTCAAATAGGTAGCTTCCTCACAGGCGGTATCGCCACCGCCAATGACCACCAGCTCCACTCCCCTGAATATGGGCATGGCCCCATCGCAGACGGCGCAGGCGGACATGCCGCGGTTCCAGTAGATCTCCTCTCCGGGCAGGTGTAGGCGCTTGGCCGTGGCCCCGGTGGCGATGATTAGGCTGTGGGTGCGCACTTCTCGCTCATCAGAGCGGACGACAAAAGGCCGCTGGCTGAGATCCACAAAGGTGACATCCTCGGGGTAGAGCTCTGCCCCCCACCGCTGCGCTTGAGCGCGCATGTTTTTCATCAGTTGGGGGCCGCTGATGCCCTCGGGAAAGCCCGGAAAGTTTTCCACCTCGGTGGTGGTCATCAGTTGCCCACCCGGGATCCCGCCCACCTGAAACCCCTCAAACACAACTGGCTTCAGGTTGGCCCGCCCAGCGTAAATGGCCGCCGTGAACCCGGCAGGGCCAGAACCAATAATCACCACATTCTCAACCCGACTTTGCTCTGTCATTCGATGTCGCTCCTTGCTGTTGCTGAAAACTAAACCAAACTCATAACGACTACGTTTTAGTCTAACACGAGCCGGTATTCTGAGCGAGGCTGGAGCTCGCTAGTCCCATTTTCGCTTTCCTCTAGCTAGGGAGACAGGGTTTGGCTTCTCCGACTTGTCTTTGTCCAGAGGACAACAGGGCAGAAACGCTTGGCTGAGGGGCGCAATGGCCAAGCCGTTGAGCAGAAGGCCAAAGCCAGGGCAATTTCGTATCAGAAGCTACAAAATGCTGATATCGGCCTTTCTAGGATGGGTGAGCGCTTTTGGCCCACTCAAGTCGAAGCGCGGGGATCCGCTGCCGGGATCCCGTCTACCTTAGGATTACCCCAGTCTCAATTGCAACCCAATCAGGAGAGAGTAATGGCATCCACGCCCCAAGAAGTGCTTCAGATGATCCAGGACAACAATGTCCAGATGGTGGATCTCAAGTTTGTGGATATCTTCGGCACTTGGCAGCACGTTTCCTTCCACCCTTCGATGCTTACGGAACAAGTTTTCAGCGAAGGGCTACCCTTTGATGGTTCAAGCATTCGGGGCTGGAAATCCATCAATGAGTCGGACATGTACATGGTGCCGGATCCCAAGACGGCCTGGATCGACCCGTTCTTGCAAGTGCCCACCCTCAGCCTTATCTGTAACATTATTGAGCCGCGCACCGGCCAGCCCTACAGCCGTTGTCCGCGGAGCCTGGCAGCACGGGCTGTGGCCTATCTGCAATCGACAGGGATTGCCGATACGGCTTACTTCGGGCCCGAAGCAGAGTTCTTTATTTTTGAAGATGTACGGTTTGACCAGACCCAAAACGCCGGCTACTACTTTGTCGATTCCATCGAGGGCCGCTGGAACTCAGGCCGGGAGGAAAAAGGCGGCAACCTGGGCTACAAGCCCCGCTACAAAGAGGGCTATTTCCCTGTGCCGCCCACCGATGCCCACCAGGATCTTCGTACCGAGATGCTGTTGACAATGGCCAAGCTAGGGGTGCCTATCGAGAAGCACCACCACGAGGTGGCCACCGGCGGGCAAGGGGAGCTGGGCTACCGCTTTGCCGATCTAATCACGGCTGCCGACTACATGATGATTTACAAGTACGTGATCCGGAACGTGGCCCGCAAGCACGGCAAGACGGTGACGTTCATGCCCAAGCCCCTCTTCAATGACAACGGCAGCGGCATGCACACGCACCAGTCCCTCTGGAGAGACGGCCAGCCCTTGTTTTACCAAGAAGGCAACTACGCCGATCTCAGCGAAACGGCTCTCTACTACATTGGCGGCCTGCTCAAGCATGCCCCAGCCATCCTAGCCTTTACCAACCCCACCACCAACTCCTACAAGCGCCTGGTGCCTGGGTTTGAGGCGCCGGTCAACTTGGCCTACTCGCAGGGCAACCGCTCCGCAGCCATTCGCATTCCAGTTACAGGCAAAAATCCCAAGGCCAAGCGGCTGGAGTTCCGCTGCCCCGATGCCACCTGCAACCCCTATATCGCCTTCTCGGCCATGTTGATGGCCGGCCTGGACGGGATCAAGAACAAGATCCACCCCGGCGAGCCCCTCGACAAGGACATCTACGATCTGGAGCCGGACGAGCTGGCCAAGATCCCCTCCACGCCCGGATCCCTGCTGGATGCTTTGGAAAACCTGCAGAAGGATCACGACTTCCTACTGGAGGGAGGTGTCTTTACTGAGGATCTCATCGAAACCTACATCGAGTACAAGATTGACAACGAGATCAACCCCATCAACCTGCGGCCTCACCCCTACGAGTTCGCGCTCTATTTTGACGCCTGATCGAGGTTTTCATCCAAAACATTCGTTCTCGAATGAGGTTTTGGAACGGGATCCCTTCTTTTTCTGAGGGGATCCTTTTTTTGTGCCCGCCTAGATACTCTAAGTAGGATCGCCAAAGTCTAGAGGTTGGAGGGAGGGTTTGCAATGGAATTGCTTATTTTTGTTCTGTTCTCGTTTTTTCTTATCGGCCTTCTGGCGCTTGTTGTCTATCTAGCTAACTATCTAGAGAAGAAGCGTCGGGAAGCTTTGGAGCAGGTGGCCAGGAGCCTGGGCATGTCGTTTTCAGCGGAGCTACCCGAAGGGATCCGCTCCCGCTTGCTTCAGGCAGGCTTTGAACTATTTGAACAAGGCTACGATCGACGTTTCTACAACTCAATGTCCAAGCGGCTAATCGATGGAACTGAGATCGGTGCCTTTGACTATAAGTACACCCGCGGTAGCGGCAAGAGTCGCGGCACTCATTTCCAGTCTGTTTTCTGGGCCTATTGCGAAGATCTACGGCTACCTGATTTTCGGCTACATCCGAATATTCCCCTGTTTCATGACATTGCCAAAGCCTTTGGCATGCAAGATATCAACTTTGAGGGCCACCCTAAGTTTTCCCGCAGCTACCTTTTGCGCGGAGAAGATGAGGCCAAGATTCGCCTGCGCTTCCATCCTAGGTTTCTTAGCTTCTTGGAGCAGCATCCTCCTTGTTGCGCTGAGGGATCCGGGCCGCAGCTTATTGTTTGGCGGGACAACCAACAGGTGAGTCCAGAAAAAATGGCAGACTGGCTGCGCTTCGGGGAAGAATGGGTGCAACGACTGCGGCTGCATCGCGTTTAAATCGCCCCTCAAGGCCACTCCCTGGGTATGATGAGGGGAAGAGTTTAAAAAACGTAACGTGTCTTCCTCATTGTCCCAGGCAGTTGTTCTCATTACAGGGGCCACAGGGGGCATTGGCAGCGCCCTTGTGCCTATGTTGGCCCAGGCCGGAGCCCATCTGGTGCTGGCGGCACGGCGGGAGGATCCCTTGCGCGCGCTGGCGGAGAAAGCGGTGTCGCTGGGGGCTGCCTCTGGGGTGGGGATCCCTGCCGATGTGACGGACTATGCCCAGGTGGAGGCCCTTGTCAACCAGACCCTACAAAGGCACGGGCGGATCGACGTGTTGATCAACCTGGCAGGAGCCGGGATCCTCAAGCCTGCCCCGCAAATTACCCCTGCCGAGCTGGAGCGGATGCTGGCGGTTAACCTCAAGGGCAGCTTCTACACCAGCCAACTGGCAGCCAACGCCATGCGGGAGCAAAAATCCGGCCACATCCTCAACTTCCCCGGCATTTTGGGCCGTCACCCTATGGCCATGGCTGCAGCTTACTGTGCTGCCAAATTTGGTGTGGTTGGCTTTAGCAAGTGCATGGCCGATGAGCTGAAGCGCTTTGGGGTGCGCTTTACCCTGTTTTACTTCGGCGGCATCGACTCACCCTTCTGGGATCCCATCAGCCTCAAGGTGCAGCGGGACAAAATGCTCAGCCCCACCACGGCTGCCGAGGCCATTCACTTTGTCCTCACGCTGCCCGCCAATGCCGTGCCCAATGAGGTGGTGCTGCAGCCGGAAAGCCATCAGTTTCTGTAACAGAGATCCTGGAGTCCCTCCACGAGCAGCCACGGGATGTCCCACCGCGTGGTTGTAGAGTACCCTACTTTCTTTCGCGGGGGTGTCTGGATCCTGGCCCTGACGCTGCAAGTCCAGGAGGGGCCCCCCAGGAGCTAAGGTTTGCTGAGAGCACCTTTAGGAGAGCCCCGAGAAGGGGTGGGATCCCTCCTGGCTAAAGTTGGCAAGCCCCTTCCTGGCCAGAGGAGGGTTGACCAAGCCGGGGGGCTGCTTGCGGCTATTTGGGCAGGTTGCTTCCATAATCAGGAAAGTGTCCACTCGAGGGCCTGGCCAATGGAGGCCATACGCTCACTTTTGCAAGAGGAGCCTATCCTCTCGTTTGCTCTACTGCTGGGGGTGATCCTGGTGGTGCCGCTGCTCTTTGAGCGGCTGCGCCTACCGGGGTTGGTGGGCCTTTTGGCGGCGGGGATCGCCCTGGGGCCGCAGGGGCTGAACCTACTGAGCTCAAAGCTGCCGACAGTGCAGTTGCTTTCGGATATCGGCGTGGTCTACCTGCTGTTTGTGGCTGGGCTGGAGATCGACCTGGAGCAATTTCGGCAGACCCGCAACCGCTCCGCCACCTTTGGCGTGTTGACCTTTGCCATCCCCCTAACCGTGGGCACTGCCATTGGGCGGCTATTTGGCTTCGGATGGAACGCCGCCATCCTGCTGGGATCCCTGTTTGCCTCCCACACTCCCCTGGGTTACCCCATTGTCAGCCGCTATGGCCTGGTGAAAAACGAGGCGGTGCTGGTCACCATCGGCGGCACCATCTTCACCGACATTGCCGCGCTGCTGGTCTTGGCAGTCTGTGTCGGCATCCACGGCGGTGAGTTTTCCCTCTGGAGCTTGGTGCGGCTGCTGGGATCCCTGCTGCTGTATGCGGCTGCGGTCCTGTTTGGGGTGGACTGGCTGGGGCAGCGGTTTTTTCGTGTAACCGGCAGCGAAGAGGGCAACCAATTTTTGTTTGTGCTGCTGGCTCTGTTTGTGGCAGCTCTGGGGGCGCAATGGATTGGGGTAGAGAAGATCATCGGCGCCTTTCTGGCGGGGCTAGCCGTGAACGATGTGCTGCGGGAGGGCTCCGTCAAAGAGAAGATCGTCTTTGTCGGCAGCATCTTGTTCATCCCCGTCTTTTTTGTGGATATAGGGCTGTTGCTCGACCTGCGCGCCTTTCTACAAACCCTCAGCTCCCTTTGGCTGATACTGAGTATCCTGCTGGGGTTGACTCTAAGCAAATACGCTGCCGCCCAACTCTGTCAGTGGCTCTACCACTACACCCCGGCGCAAAAGCTGATGATGTGGTCGCTTTCCTTACCCCAGGTGGCGGCCACCTTGGCAGCAACCCTGGTGGGGTACCGCGTGGGGTTGCTCAATGCAGAGGTGCTCAACAGCGTGGTGGTGTTAATGCTGGTCACGGCCACGCTGGGCCCAATTTTGACCACTCGGGCGGCTACGCAGATGGCCAGGGAGGAGGAACAGGGCCGACTCCCGTCTGGGGCAGGGGTCTCTGTAGCGCCGCCTCCACAGCCCTACGTGGTCGTGGTGCCCCTGGCCAATCCCGAAACCGAGGAAAACCTGCTGGAGATGGCCTGCCTCCTGGCCAAGCACGAGGGCGGGCGGGTGGTTCCCCTCGCAGTGGCGACCGGCCACCTGCACATGGACTCTCCCTTGCTGCAGGACTCTCTAGAACACGGCGAGGGTCTGCTGCGGCGGGCAGTGGAGTTTTGTCAGGCCTTGGGAGTAGAAGTTACCCCCCTCAGCCGCATCGACAGCCACGTTGCCCAAGGGATCAGCCACGCCAGCCGTGAGCAGAACGCCAGCCTCATCGTCATGGGCTGGAGCGATCCCACCCGCTTGCGGGCCCGCCTCTTCGGCAGTGTCATCAACAGTGTCCTCTGGGCTGCCCATTGCCCGGTTGCCGTGGCGCGCCTGCTCCAGCCCCCTCACAAGCTGCGGCGGATCCTGGTGGCGCTGGAAAACTTTCGCTCGCAGGCGGCTCGGGCAGTGCGCTTAGCCGAGATCTTGGCTGCCGCCAACCAGGGAGAGGTTACCTTGCTCCACATCTGCCTCGCCAGCACCCCCGAAAGCGATCGCCAGTGGCTGGAGGCGCAGCTTTTGTCCCTGGCCCAACAGCCAGACTTGGGCTACCCCGTCCAGGTAAAAGTCTTGGCCAGCGACGAGGTCGTCAAAGCTCTCTTGCAGGAGGCCCAAGGGTTTGACCTGGTGGTGTTGCCCTCTTTTCGGCGGCGTAACCCCAGCGGGAGCCTATCCTTCAGCGACACGACCACTCGCCTCCTAGAACGCCTCACCTGCTCTTTGATCATGGTTGGGGAGCCCCTCTGAGGCCTACAGGGATCCCTTCTTTGCCCGACAGCGCAGCTTTCCTTATCACACAGCGGGGCGGCTTGGTAGCCCCGTACTTAAGTGCGGGGCGAAAAAGCCCGTAAGCAACTTTGGTTGCTCATCAGACGTGGTAGCGATAGCTGCTAGCGGGCCTAGAAAGGCTGATGGGTGTGGGGGTGCTGCTTGATGTTGTCGGCATCCCTCACTTCCATTACCGCGTTGAGAATTCGCCGCGGCTCAGCGCTGAGATGGAGCTTGAACACCCCCCTCTCTGGCGTGCAGACCTGGTGCAGGGGGATGTGACGAAATTGGGGCTTGCTGCGGTACGTACGGGCCGCCGCTTGTAGCCGCTCCACAAAACCTTCTCCCAGCACCACCCCTGGCGGGAAAACATCGGCGGGCAAAGTCGGGATCCCGTTATCGACAACTTCTGCGTAAGTAGTGGCGTAGAGAAGGCAGTAAGAAGTGCTGCGGCGCTCTTGGGCGAGGCAATCCAGGGCGGCGGCGGGAACCGGCTCGGCCACCAACACCTCCCTGAGGCGACCGTCCTCATCCCGTTGGAAGCAAGAGGCCACTCCCAGAACTACATAGTCCAGCCCCTGGACGGGGCCTGAACTGAGGTGAGTTTGCGCCGTATCCGCCATCGCTGCCCCCTCCGCATTGCTGGTTGAACTTTACTTGACCTCAGGTAAGTACCGGGATCCCATGACAAAACCCCTTGTCCTCACCTTAGCAACAACTTCGGGGTTGGACATCGGAGGCTTACTCTGGGGCAAACTCAGCCCGCAGTTGCCTAGGCGTGAACGCCTCCCGACACTCATCTTCGTTGAGTAAACGCAACTTAGATAGAGGACGGGCTTCACGCTTCACAGACTTGTTTGGACTTGTTTGTCCAGAGGCCTCAGCGTGCTGCCACCGTGCGACCCACGGCGGGAAACTCTCCGGAGATTTAACTTGTTCTCCTCAAGTGTAGGACGAACGGCTTTCATCCCGACACTGATTTACTCTTGAGTAAGCACAATTCACAAATACAGTGCGGGGCTTCCCGCCGATTAAGCTAAAACTCCTGCCGCGCTTCTAGGGCACGGGCCAGGGTGACCTCGTCGGCATACTCCAGCTCGGATCCCATGGGCAGGCCAAAGGCCAGACGGGTCATGCGCAGGCCGGGGGCAACCGGCTTCAGGTAATCCTTAACCACGTGCATGGTGACCTCCCCCTCCACGCTGGGGCTGAGGGCAAAGATGAGCTCCTGGGGCTTTTCCCGCGCCACCCGGGCCACCAGCTCGCGGATGCGCAACTGCTCGGCCCCGATCCCGTTCATGGGCGAGATCAGGCCTCCCAAAACGTGGTAAAGGCCCTTGAACTCGCGGGTGCGCTCCATGGCGATGAGATCCTTGACATCGGCCACTACGCACCAGGTGGAGGGATCCCGCTGCGGCGAGCGACAGATCTCGCAGGGATCTTCCGCCGACCAGTTGAAGCAGACGGAGCAGTACTTAACGGTTTGCTTGGCCTCCAGCAGGGCTTTGGCCAGGGCTTCGACCTCGCTAGCGGGCCGGTTAATTAAGTGCAAGGCCAGGCGCTGAGCTGTTTTGGAGCCAATGCCGGGCAACCGCTGCAGCTCCTCGATCAGGCGAGCCAAAGGGCGAGTGTACATAGGAAGCCAGGCTGGCCGGGATCAGCCCAACCCCAACCCCGGCAGGCTAATATTTCCGGTCAGCTCCTCCATGCGTTTGCGCATCGTCTCGGCAGACTGGGTGTAGGCGTTCACCATCGCCGTTAGGAGCAAGTCCTCCACCACATCCACCGGCTCCTGGAGTACTTGGGGATCCAGAGAGACCTTGAGGGGCTCCTGGTTGCCGTTCACCGTCACCTTCACCAGCCCATTGCCGGCCTCGCCGACGATCTCCATTTCTTCCAGCTCTTTTTGCAGTTTTTGGGCACCGTCGCGCACCTCTTGGGCTTTCTTGAGGGCTTCCTGAATTTTGCCGAAGGGACCAAAGCCTCGGGTCATGGGATCCTCTTTCAGACACTGCTGTTCTACTCTACTCCTTTCCTCTCGCCGGTATAAAGTACCCGCCAAGCTGGGAACCCAGGTCAGATCGGCCTTTTTAGCCTGGGGTTAATCCTGACGAATTATCCTCAACAGAGAGGGCAAAAGCTCCCCCTGCCCCTCAGCGTCCTCTGCCTGGAGGTGTCATGGCTCAACTGTTGCAGGATCCGCAGTCGCTAGCCGCCCAGCCCAGCCCCGTGGGCCAAAAGTCTTCTCCCTTGTCCTGGCGGCGCTGGATCCCGGAGCGCTGGTATGTCCACCTGGGCCTGTGGCTGGCCTGTTTGGCGTTGGGGTTTCCGGTGTTGTATGCCCTGATCGTGAGCACCCAAAACAACGCCGAGGTGTTTCGCTATCAATTGACCTTTGGCTCTTCGTTTGCCTTTAACTGGCAGCAGGTGATGGTGGCGCGTCACCTAGGCCATTACATGGTCAACAGCGCCATCGTGGCGACGGCCATCACAGTGGGCAAGACGGTTTTGTCGCTGTTGGCGGGGCTGGCCTTTGTCTACTTTCGCTTTCCAGGCAAGGGGCTGGCCTTTGGCTTTGTGCTCATGACCTTGATGATGCCCACAGAAATCTTGATCATCGCCCTGCTGAGGCTAGTTACCAACTTGGGCTGGGGATCCACCTACTACGCTTTGATCGTGCCTTTTCTGGCCAGCGCCACGGCTACATTTTTGTTTCGCCAACATTTTTCCAACATCCCGCGCGAGCTGGCGGAGGCAGCCCAACTGGACGGGGCAAACCCCTTGCAGTTTCTCACCCAAGTGCTGATCCCCCTGAGCTGGAACGCCATCGGGGCCCAGGCGGTGATTCACTTCGTCTACGCTTGGAATATGTACCTGTGGCCCCGCTTGATCGTGCAAGGCCGGGAGCGACAGGTGGTGCAGGTGGGGCTGCAATCTCTACTCAACTTGGATAGCTCCGCCTCCTATGGCCCCATGATGCTGGGGGCGATCATCGCCAGCATTCCGCCGCTGGTGGTGTTTATTGCCCTGCAAAAGCCTTTCATGAGCGGCCTAGCCCTCAGCCGCGACAAGTAAACTGTCCCCAACTCATGCCCAGAGATCTGCGTCGTTTTATTGCCCTGCTGGAGTCCCGTGGCCAGCTTCGCCGCGTCGCCGCGGAGGTGGATCCCGATTTGGAAATTGCCGAGATCGCCGATCGCCTTTTGGCTTGCGGGGGGCCGGCGCTGCTGTTTGAGCGGGTGAAGGGATCCGCGATGCCGCTGCTGATCAACGTTTTGGGCACGGTGGAGCGCATCTGCTGGGCGCTGGGGATGGAGGAGCCGCGGGAGCTGGAGGAGCTGGGGAAAAAGTTGGCCTTGCTCTACCAGCCGCGCCCGCCAAAAAATTTTGCCCAGGCGGTGGAGCTGGGACAGGCGCTGTTTAGTGTCTTCAAGGCTAGGCCCAGCCGGGATCTGCTCCCCCCCTGTCAGCAGGTGGTGCTGCTTGGTGAGGCGGTGGATCTCACCCAACTGCCCCTGCTGCGGGTCTATCCTGGCGATGCCGGGCGGGTGCTGACCTTGGGCCTGATGGTTACCAAAGACCCGGAAAACGGCATCCCCAACGTAGGGGTGTACCGCCTGCAACTGCAAAGCCGCAACACGATGACGGTGCAGTGGCTGTCGGTGCGGGGGGCCACACGGCACCTGCGCAAGGCGGCGGCCCTGGGTCGGAAGCTGGAAGTGGCGGTGGCCATCGGGGTGGATCCCGCCGTGATCCTGGCAGCAGCCACGCCCCTGCCGGTGGATCTCTCGGAGTGGCTGTTTGCCGGTCTCTACAGTGGGGAAGGACTGCCGCTAGCCCGCTGCAAGACGGTGGATTTGGAGGTGCCGGCCCACGCGGAGATTGTCCTGGAGGGCACCATCACGCCGGGGGAGGTGGCCCCCGACGGCCCTGCCGGGGATCACATTGGCTACTACGGCCCTCGCAACGAGCAGGCTCCTCTCATTCGCTTCCACTGCCTCACCCACCGCCGGGATCCCCTCTACCTCACCACCTTCAGCGGCAAGCCCCCCAAGGAAAACGACATGATGGCGCTGGCCCTGAACCGCATTTACACCCCCATTCTGCGGCAGCAGGTGCCGGAGATTGTGGATTTCTTTTTGCCCATGGAGGCCCTGGGCTACAAGGCGGCGATTTTGTCCATCGACAAAGCCTACCCCGGCCAAGCGCGGCGGGCGGCCCTGGCTTTTTGGAGCGCCCTGCCCCAATTTAGCTACACCAAGTTTGTCATCGTGGTGGACAAGGACATCAACGTGCGGGATCCGCGGCAGGTGCTCTGGTGCCTGTGTTCGCGGGTGGATCCGCAGCGGGATGTGTTTATTCTGCCGGACAACCCCTTTGACGCCCTGGACTTTGCCACCGAAAAGCGGGGCCTGGGGGGCAAGATGGGGATCGACGCCACCACCAAGATCCCGCCGGAAACGGACACCCCTTGGCGGCAGCCCCTGGCTCCGGATCCGGAAGTGGCCCGCCGGGTGGATCGCCGCTGGGCCGAGTATGGTCTGGCGGACCTCAAGCTGCAGCCGGCGGATCCGCGCCTGTTTGGCTACGAGTTCTAGGGAGGGCTAAGAGGCTGGCAGGTGCAACAGGCACTCTCTTGGGTGGTGCTGATCCTGAGCTATGTCGGGCTGGGGCTGGGATCCCTGCCCCGGTTGCGCATGAACCGGGCCACGATTGCCCTGGTGGGATCCGCTTTGCTCATTGCCCTGGGAACGGTGCCGCTGCCGCAGGCCTGGGCAGCCATCGACCCAACCACAATTGTCTTTCTCCTCAGCATGATGGTGGTGAACGCCAGCTTGTCCCAGGGCGGCGCCTTCCAGTTGGCTTTGCTGGGCCTAATTCGGGTTAGCCGCAGCCCCTTCGGGCTTTTGCTTATGCTGGTGTTTGGCAGTGGGCTGCTCTCGGCCTTTCTCCTCAACGATACCCTGGCGCTGGTGTTTACCCCCCTCACGCTGCAGGTAACCACTGTGCTGGGGCTGAACCCCATTCCCTATCTCTTGGGCTTGGCGGCAGCCACCAACCTAGGGTCTGTAGCCACCCTGAGCGGCAACCCGCAGAACATCCTCATCGGCTCCTTCTCCAGGATTGGCTACCTGGAGTTTGCCGCCCAGATGACCCCGATTGCCGTGGTGGGGCTGCTGCTGGAGGTGGGGCTGCTGTGGCTCTACTACCCCGAGGTGCGCTCGCTGCAGCCCTTCATCCATCAGGCGCCTTGGACGCCGCTGCGCCTCTACCCACCCCTGTTGCGCAAGAGCGTAGCCATTACAGTGGCGCTGTTTGGGGCCTTTGTGGCCGGCTTGCCCCTAGCCGAGTCGGCCCTGCTGGCAGCAGCCCTCTTGTTGATTACCCGCCGGCTGAAGCCGGAGCGGTTTTTGGGGCAGGTGGACTGGAATCTGTTGGTGATGTTCTCTGGGCTGTTTATCCTGACGCGGGCAACCCGAGAGCTGCTGGCCGGCTGGGGACCCAGCCTAGGGCCCTGGGCGGAGCAGGTGGCGGGATCCCCGTTGGCGCTGCTGGCTGCTGTTGCCCTCCTGTCCAACCTCATCTCCAACGTGCCGGCAGTGCTGCTGCTGCAGTCGCTGCTCCCACTGCAGGGGACGACTGCCTGGCTACTCCTAGCTGCCGGCTCCACCTTGGCGGGCAATCTGACCTTGTTTGGGGCAGTGGCCAATTTGATTACCGTTGAGGCGGCAGCCAGAAAGGGGTATGTGTTGACCTTTGGGGAGCACCTGCGCTTTGGTCTGCCCCTAACGCTGCTGACTTTGGGCTTCAGTGGCCTGTGGCTGGGCCGGCCTTGAGCCTGTGATTTCCCACAAGAGGGACTAGAGAAATGCCTATGGCGTGGCGAGGGCAGCCAAAAGCTCATCTGCCAACAACACTGCCGTGTAGACCAAAGCCTGTCGCTGCTCAGGCGAGAGATCGCCAATGGCGGTTTGGGGATTGCTGAGCATGCCCTGCAACACCCTGCTGGCCACGTATTCCCGTTTGGAGACGCCAGGGCTAGAGATGGTGGGGTTATCCAGGGAGAACTTCTGGTGGTGCTCGAAAGGAAAGGCGTATTCAGAAGCTACCGGCATGGCTTCACTCCAAACCTGCACTCTACGCTGCGCTTGGCCTATTTTCGCATTGTCCCTTGCGGGGAAGCTCCAAAAAGCGAGGGCTCAAAAGAGACACTACGCCCTTCCGGAGGTTTATGCGAATCCATCGCGTCAGCGGGACGGCGTCCTTTGGCAACGGCTTGCCACTTCACCCCTGCCTGCTACTGCGCGGCCTGTGGCAGATGGTTTGAAGGCAAGAAGCGGGTGCGCCACCTCTTCAACGATGCGGGAGTGGTTCTCGGCCCGCTTTGCCCGGCTTGCTTCGCGCTGCCCCCGGCACAGTTGCCTGAACCGCGTGCGGATCCCGGCTCCAAAGAGCATGGCTATCGCCTGGAGCAGGTGGCTAGAGAGCCCTCCATTCGTCACCCTGTGGCTCCGGCAGTGGCAGCAGCGTTAGCGACAGAATTGGGCATTCCCAAAAAGATGCAGGAAAATCAGGAGAAGTTGAGCCGGAATCCAAACCCGCCGGCTTGCCATTTCGTTTGCTGAGGAATCCCGATGCACGACCTGGACAGTTTGCCAGAGCCAGTAGCCGACGCCCTAATCAAAAGCCTGCTCACGGATGTGGAACGGCTGATCAACCAGCACGGCCTGTCAGAGGTTTTGGTGGGGTTGGCCATGTATTGCAATGTGCAGTTCAAGGCCAAGTTCAATAAACCCAACCGCACTGAGAAAGATGAGGAGCTGGGATTTTATTTCCGCGACGCTGCCAAAGCCCTAGAGGTAGCAGCCAGCCTCACCTACCGCACCATTGACCGCTCCCGGCCCAGCCAGCCCACCCAACCCAACGCTTAGATGGTAGGGATCCCGCCCTTACCCCTCTCCCTGAGGCAGCCCAAGCGCTCCGCGCCGCTAACGCGACCACCCCTAACCCCTCTCCCTGAGGGAGAGGGGAGTTGGCAAGTGATCTAGGGTGGCAAGGGATCCCCCTGGGTTTTTATGCTGGTGGGCGACAGTTGCAGGGAGGCCGAGCGTGAAAATTGTCTGGGAACGCAGCATTTACGGGGGCAATGGCCGCGTGCCCTGCATTATCTGCGGCGGATGGGCCACCCCGATCCAGAAAAAGGGGCAGCAGGTGCTGCTGGCGGTGGTCTACAACGACCGCGGCCAAATCTATGGCGAGATCTGCCGCAGTTGCCTCAGCCTGGGGGCTAAGGGCATCAAAGAGTATCTACGGGAGCGGATTGCCCGCCTGCGTAGACAACTGCAAGACCTGGAGGAGCTGGAGCGGGGAGAGGTGCAACTGCCCACCTTGGAGCAGGAGCTGAGCGCTTACTTGGATTGAGGACTACTCTTCTTTCTCTTCCCGCCGCTCAATCGGGATCTTCAGCCAATGGCTCAGCTCCGCGGCCAGCCATTCCAGCTCTGGCTCCTGCAGACCCGTTAGCTCGTACTTGCGGATGCCCGCCCAGATGTTCAACCGTGGGCTCACCTCCACGCGATCCCCATCGGAATCCCGTTTGGTATGTCGCGGGATCAACTCCAGCCGGTCAATATCCCGTCGTAAACTGGGGGGAACTCTGCGAAAATGCAGGCCAAGCAGCTCGTGGGCTAAGGCGATCCGTTCTTTGTCAATATGCAGGTAAGCCTTGCCGCCGAATAACCCGTAGAGGATCCCGCCCGCCATTACCAACCCCACCGTCCAGAAGGGCAGCGTGAGCAGGCCAAGCATCAGATTGAGCGGAAAAGGAGCATCCCAAACCGACATGATCGTGAAAAAGGTGATGAAGGAGTTCCAAGCAATGGCGGAAGGCAACAAAGCCAAGGCACCGGCTTGTTGGGCCGGGATCACTACCAGAAAGGTCTGCTCGGACTTGTACAGTTGAATCCGGCTGCCTGCCGGCTTTCGGCGGGGAACTGCGGCTGCTGTTGAAGGAACCGGCAGGGGGTGGCGATCCAACTGCTCCAGTGCCGCCAGGGCCTGCCGGGCGGAAGTGGGGCGATCCGCCACTAAGGGCTCTGTCAGCCAGCGCAGCCAGTCGCGAAAGGCCGGGCTCAGTTGCACCGCTGGCTCGAACCCAATCCGGGATCCCACCTGCGGCAAGTCCGCCGGATGCTGGCCTGTCAGCAGGTGAATCAGCGTGGCGCCTAGGCTGTAGAGATCGGAGGCAGGCACAGTTCTGCCGCCAAATTGCTCTAGGGGCATGTAGCCGTAGCTCCCCACTACGGTGTAGGATCCCTGCTCCCGCGGCGCAGCCGCCTGCACCGAGCCAAAATCCACCAGGTACACCTGCCCGTCGGCTGCCAACAGAATGTTGCTGGGCTTGAGATCCCGGTGGATGACCGGCGGGTGGAGCTCATGGAGGTAAATGAGGATGCGCAGCAGCTTTTGCGCTAGGTCGCGCACCTCCGGCTCGGCAAAACGCCGCCCTCGCTCCATCCACTCCTGCAGCGAGGGGGCGTCGATGTAGCTTTGCACCAGCGCCAGGCCGCGCCCCCCTTTCAGGGCAATTTCAAAGCAATCGCGGTACTGGGGAATGGCCGGGTGGGAGAGAGTTTGCAGGATCTGGGCTTCTCGCTCAAACAGCTTCAGGTCGGCCCAGTTGAAATCCGGCCCGAATAGGATTAGCTTGATGACAACCGGTTCTGAGGTGAGGAGATCCCGCGCTAGGTAGGTGTGTCTACCGCTACGCTTGCTCAGCCGCCGCTCGAGTTGATACCGCTGCCGCCAAACTGGACGCTCTGAAGCCATCTCTCCTCGCTCAAGCACCCCGTTTGCTCAGCTCCATAGTAGCTCTAGGACAGGGATCCCCTCGGGGTCAGAAATTTGTTCTGGGAGACAGAATCAATGGGATTCCTGGAAAGCCTATCCAACAGCTTTCCCAAAACGGGCAGGATATGCTGGCGAGGGATCCCTGGTTCTCTACCGAGTCTCCCCTGGCCCCTCCGCCTGTTTCCCCACCTACTACCAGGGCTTTCTCCCCAAGCCAGCCTGGGGGAGATCAAAGCCGCTTACCGTCGGCGGGTGCGCGAGATTCACCCAGCTCGTCTGCCTGCCGACTTCCCCGAAGGGTTGCAGCAATTGGCCCAGCGAGATACCACGTCCCTCAGCAATAGCCAGCAACGCTGAGTCTACATCTCAGCCTCCTCCCCCAGCCCTCCCCCTTGCCAAAGCCGGCTGTGACCTCTGCTGCTTGGCTTGCGCTCTTGAGTGCCGGCTGGAGGGGGGCTGCTCTCTGTTTGGCAAGTTTGGCCCTCTGGAATGTCCTCAGCCCGGCCCAAGGTTTGGATGTGGCCAGCAAAACGGTTGTTGTTGGCACCTCTCAGTTTCTCGGCAATGCGGATCCTTCTCTGGCAGCCTCCTCTGTCCCCCCAGACATCCGACACGGGCAACGCCCTAGAAGGATCTCGATCCCAGTTGCCCCTTCTGCTGGTCTCCTTTCTCCCTCCTAGCGGCCAGCCCAACTCGCATGCTATCGGCCAACGGTAGCAAAGAACGCCGGCAAGCCGTGCGCTGGGTGCCCTAACCAGGCAGGACTCTGGCCCGCAGGCGGGAGGAAAAGACCTCGTAAATAACCGTCAAAGGCTGGCCCTGGTGTAACAGGAGATAGTGCCTAGCCCAAAAAGGACCGGGGCAGTTGAGAAGCCGGGCAATGGGCTCGGCTTCGCCGTAGTAGAGCCGCCGCAACTCGCGAAAGGTCTCCAGTTTTTCTTGGATTAGGTTTTGACCAATGGGCAGATTGGGATGGGGCAAGTATCGAGCCAGATGGTCGGAGTTCCACCAAGAGGTGGCATAGAGCAAGGGCTGCTGAGAGGTTGCTCCACACAGCCAAACCCGCCGCCGCATCAAGGGGGATCCCAGCCGTGCCAAATCCTTGGCCAGCCGTTGCATGGACTGGGGGGCGGCCCTCTGCTCCGCCGGCAAATCGACCCGGCCCGTGTCGAGCAGATGGGCCTGAATCGGCTCTTGGGTCAAGGCAGCCAGGTTGCGGGTGGTCAAGCCATCCCCCAAGAGCAGCAGGCGCAACACGGGATCCACCTGCACCAACTCAGGCTGTAGCGGGTCTACCTCCCCCTGCCAATGCAGTTGCAGGGGCCACCAATCGCCTTGGCCAGAGGAGACGTTAGAACAGAGAGCAGCGCTCCAAGGGGATCCCGCGGCGTCGGCCTGGTAGGTCAGTGGAGAAGGGGAAAGTTCCAAGGCGGAGGTTCGGTTGTTAAGTTCTGTATCGCTCCTTAGTCTAACCCACCCCCTGCTGCAGCTCTAGGGGCTTGCCTAGCTGGTGCCCGGCTGGATCAGCAGCCGTACCACCCAGGGGACGACCACGATGACGCTGATCAGGCGGGCCAGATGCATGACCACCACTGTGCTGGTTTGGGCTCCCATGTCCAGGGCAATCAAGCTCATATCGGAAATGCCCCCTGGCGCCGTGCCCAAGATGGCCGTGAGGCGCTCGATGCCCAACCAACGGGAGATCAAATACCCCGACAAAACTCCCGTGCCCACCGCAATCACCGTACAGAGCAGGGCTGGTCGCCACAGATCCTTCAGGGCAAAGAAGGTCTCAGCAGTGAGCTTGCTGCCCAAAAGGATGCCCAGCACCACCTGCATGACAAAGCGGATCCCGGCTGGGGGAGTGGGGATCGGGATCGCCCCCCAAACATTGACCAAACCCACTGCTACCATCGAGCCCACCAAGGCTCCTGCCGGCAGCCTCAGCTTGACTGCGATCAGGGCACCTGCCAACCCGATCAACACCGTCCAGAGATAGTTCATCATTGCGGCTTGGCCTCGCGGCAAGGGGATCTCTGCAAAGCAGGGCTTGGCCCACCTTTTCCACGACATTCGGCGCAAATGCCGTAGAAGTCCAGCACATGGTACTCGATCACAAATTGGTAGCGGCTGGCAAGCTGCTCCTCCAGATCTTCCACCGGGCAATCCGGCAGAGGCACCACCCGCCGACATTCGGTGCAGATCAGGTGATGGCGGTTGTGGCCGTTGCTGGGCAGAACCTGATAGTAGGTTTGCTGATCCCCCAAGTTGACCGCCTGCAGCTTGCCCTCATTGCGCAGAGCATCCAAAACTCGGTAAACCGTGGCCAGACCCACCGTGTGGTTGGCATTGCGTAACTCCAAAAAGATCTCTTGCGCCGAAAGGGGCTGTGAGCGCTGCTCTAGCAGCTCCAGAATTAATTTCTGGTTGCGGGTCTGGCGGGAAGAAGACATGATCCTTTTGTCTGGGTCATTCTTTGGGGTCAACGCTCAGAGTCTGCCTCGGCTTTCATGCGCTCTAGGGTCTGGTGCATCTGGTCGAACATTTGGGTTAGGGAGAGCCCAAATCCCCCAAGCTGGGTTTGCAGTTGTTTGATGGTCATCTGAGCCATAAAGTCGTCGGAGAGCTCCAGCCGCTTCATGAAAATGCGCTGGCGCTCCAGCAATTCTTCCATTCGCTCAATGAAGATTTTTTTGCCTTCCCGGTCGAATTGGCCGTAGCGCTCGCCAAGTCGCATCAGGTTTTGGAAGTCCTGAAACAGTTGCTTGGCTTCTTCTTGGACGATCTCCGAGTCGAAAAAACTCATGGCCTTCGGTTTGCTCTGCATAAACTGTATTGGGTATACCTATCCTATCCGATCGGGCTGGGGGGCGCAGTCCCTGCCGTTTTCCGGCCAGTACGGGATCCCGCCCTTCGCTTGGGTGGAGAATGGAGTTTGGGCCTGTCTGCCCCGCTCTCTGCTATGTTCCCCTTTCCTGGTGTGAAGGCTTACACGCAGCCGGCTTTGGCCCGGCAGTGGTGCCAACGGGTGCAGGGATCCCGACCGCTGTTTTTGGCCTGCCTGGGGTTTACGGAAACAGCTCTTGTGCCGGGCATCTCCGCTGCCGGCGCCACGCCCTCCTTGCGGCGCTACACGGCCCTTGCCGATGGAGAGGTGCTGCTGGGGGGCTATTCTCACCGCTTACCCACCTCTCCCGATGGCTATCCTTCACCGGTGGTGATCAGCCGCGCCGTCCTGAGGGAGTTGGGGATCCCCTGTCGCGTGTTCGACTGTGGTTTGCCGGAGCCGCTGCCGGGGGCAGAAACGGTAAGCGCCAGGGGGATGGCCCGCTGCTTGAGCACAGGGCAGGCTTTATCTCTGGAACAGGTGGGATCCCTGTGGCAGGAGGGGTACGAGCGGGGATCCCGGCTGGAGTCGAGCTACTGCGTCATCGGCGAATGTGTGGCAGGGGGCACCACCACGGCACTGGCGGTGTTGCTGGGGCTGGGCTGGCAAGCAGAGGGCATGGTCAACAGCAGCCACCCGGTCTGTAACCACGCCCAAAAGCTGGCCTTGGCGCGGCAAGGTCTGGCCCATCTCTCGCCCAACGCTACAGCGCCAGAGGTGGTGGCCGCTGTGGGGGATCCGATGCAGCCCTTTGTGGCCGGACTGGCGATGGCGGCAGCCCAGCGGGGGCCGGTGCTGCTGGCGGGCGGCACCCAGATGCTGGCGGTGCTGGCCCTGATGCGGCGCTGGGGGGAAGAGCAAGGGATCCCTTGGCCCCCAGAGAACGTAGTGGTAGGTACCACCCGCTGGGTGGCCGAGGATCCCTCCGGCAATACGGTGGCCTTAGCCGAGTTGCTGGGGACTGCCCCCCTTTTGGCTACCCAACTGAGCTTTGCCCAGAGCCGCTACGCCCCCTTACAGGCTTACGAGCGAGGCTATGTCAAGGAGGGGGTGGGGGCGGGTGGGCTGGCCATTGCCAGCAGCCTATATGCCGGCTGGGGCCAGGCAGAGCTGTTGGCCGCCGTTGAGCGCAGCTACGAGCAACTTGTGCTTCAGGCCGGCTCCAGGGGGGCCATCGTCAGGCCCTCCCGCAGCAACTGTTGATGGTAGAGCTCCGCTTGCTCTTGCGGGCCGACCCAGACGACCGCTTGCCCTTCGGCATCCACCTGCACGGTTAGTTGTCGCGCCAAGGGCAGGGTCATGCCGGGGATGTACTTGAGCAGGCATTCGGTAACGTGCTGAAAGGTGTTGAAATCGTCATCCAAGACGATCACCTTGAAGTGGGGGTAGGGCTGACGAACCCGGGTTCTCGACGGAGACGACTGCTGAGCCAGTCGAGTGGGAGCTTCCGTGGTCATAGCAGCAGAACTCAAGACAACATCCCGTAACTTTAATGCCTCAGATTTGATTCAGCTTTCTCAACAGCCAAAAATAGGCCGCTGTTGATTCTGAGTCTATTCTAGTTCCTAGTCTAGTTAACTTCAGTGGACGCATGGGGTCTGCAGGCAGCCCATGTTTGCCCTCGGATTCCTTGCCGGTGCTAGAGATGGGAAAGAGGTGCGGATTCCCGCCCCACTCTCACAACATCAGCTCTTCCCGCAGGGAGCGGCGGGGCTTTTTGCCGCCGAAGTGGCGCTCAAAGTAGAGGGCGGTGGCTTGCGACAGGATCCCGGCTTCGACAAGCGCCTGACACAGGGATCCCCCCGGCGGCAGGTGCTTCTGAATCTGTTCGATTTGGACGGCGCTGACCAGCCCCGAAGCCTTAAGGTAGTCGGCTACATGCCGTCCACCTGCTAGGTACACAGAGTAGCCGTCTTCGCTGAAAAACTTGACCGTCTCTGGCTTGAGGCCGCTGTGGTGGGTCAGCACATCCGTGAAGGTGCCGCCCTCTGTTTCCCAGGCATGGATGACGGCTTCGATGCCAGCATTGTCGAGGAGGCCGGCTGCCCGCAATTGGGTCAAGATCCGCTGCACCCAAGGGGTGGCCCGCTGCAGCGCTTCCAAGTCCTCTTCTCCCAAATACCCTTGGGGCGGTAATTCCCCTTCTGCTGCTCTTGCGGCTACAGTCGGCGTTGAGATGGCCTGCGGCGGGACTTGTTGCTGGGCCGTAGGTACGGTGGCAGGGGGAGGGGCTGGCTGTGTCTGAACTGCTTGCAGTTGGGCTTGGAGCTGACGCACCTGCTCTTGGGCCTGTTGGAGCTGGGCTTGGGTTTCTTGGAGTCGGGCTTGAGTTTCCTGCAGTTGCATCTGCAGCCGGTGGATGGTCTCGGCGGCTTCTTGGCGAGCGTGGGCCAGGTCGGCGATGAGGCGAGTTTTCGTCGATTGAGCCAGTTGGAGTTGGTGCTGGTGCTCCTGCAACGATTGGCTCAGGGTGGCCAGTTGGGCTTCCTTCTGCTCCAGCGTCTGGCGCAGGTGGGCTTCCGTTTGCTGGTGCTGCTGCAGCCGGGATCCCAGCTCTTGCAGCTTGGGTTTGGCCTGGGATTGCCATTCTGTCAGCTCGTGGCAGCGGCGACGTAAGGTATCCAGCTCGGCTTGGGAAGCTTGCAACTGTTTGGCCAGGGCCTGGACTTGCGCGGATCCCCGATCTTGCTGGGCTTGGAGCTGCTCCTCCAACTCTTGAATGCGCTGCTGGGCAGCCCTGTGTTGCTCGGATCCCTGCTGAATCTGGGCGGCTAGTTGGGCTTCCAACTCGGCCATTCGCTGCTGCTGGGCCTGGTAGTTAGCAATCTGCTGCCGCAACTGCTCGGCTGTAGCTTGCTGGTGCTGTCGCTCCTGCTCCAGTTGCGCCTTTAGGGCGGCAACCTGCTCTTGGTAGCGCTCCAGTTGGGCTTTGTATTGCGCGGTAGCTTTGTGAACCTGCTGCGCTGCCTGCAGCGGCGAAGCGTAGAGGGGAGGCTGATCCGGAATGGTGGACCACTGCTCCACCATCACTTCCCAACTGTTGGCAGCTCCTCGCCGTCGCCGTAGCTGCTGCTGCTTGTCGAGGGCCCACTCCAACCAGTGGGGTTGCACCCAGCCCTGCTGCACCAGGATCTCCCCCAACTTGCGCTCGGGGTGGTGCTTCTGCTGAAGCAGAGCTTGATACACGTGCTCCAGCTCCAGGTAGCCGTGCAGCACCAGGATCTCGCCGATGCGCACCAACTCGACCGGGATCAAAGGATAGAGATCTTGCGGGGCAACCCAGCCGTGCTGCATACACAGCTCCCCCAACATCAGGGGGCTGTCCGCCTTTTCCCACATGGCCTGAGCCAACTGGGCGGGGGTGAGCAACCCCGCTTTGTTGAGGGCTTCCCCCAAGCGGATCTCGAACTTTTCCCGCTCAATAGCGGCTGGGCTGGAGCTGGTCAACGGATTCATGGGGCCTCTCGGACATGAGGAGTAAGCTTAACTACAGCTATCATGTCGGAAAATTCTTAGAAAGGCGAGGGAGTGCAACTGTGATGCATTTTGTCAAGCCGGGGATCCACGGATGTTGCAGGAATGTCCATCTTTAAGCTGCAAGAGGCCGTTGTTCCCGGCTCTGAGCAAACTGCTGAAGCCGGCGCAGCATCAGCAATTGTCCCAAGCCCAAGGGCAAGAGAGAAACGGCTTCTACCCGCAACTGCACCCAGCCGTTCCCCCACCGCCAATCACAGTAGCCATCGGCTCCGCCCCACATCAGCAGGCGCAGCCGTTCCGGCAGCAGGGTTTCCACTTGGTGCAGGATCGAGAGGGGGCCCCATTGGACGGCAAAGGTGCTGCCCGGCTCCAGCCTGGCGGGCAGGGATCCCTGCAATTGCTGTGGCCAGATCCACTGCTGCAACAACTCCACCTCGGTCAAGCAGCGCTGTATCGTCGATGCACTGGCCTCGACTTCGATGCGGATGGTGGAAGATTGGAATGTCCCGAGCATCCTTGTCCCGCGTAGGTGACCCCAAAACCAAAGCGGCAAGGGGGTGACCCCTGTTAACTCTATTCTGGCCGATTGCTCCCGATTTGCCTTTGAAAACGGCTCGTCCCCATGTGGTGGCCATCTTGGCCCAAAGTCTGGATGGCAAGCTGGCAGCTCACCGCGGGCAAAGGCCCCACTTCGCCAGCGCCGAAGACTATCGGCACCTGGAAAACCAAGCTGCCCGGCAACAGGCTTTGATTATGGGGGCGGCCACGCTGCGGGCCTACGGCACCAGCCTTCGCCTCCGGGATCCCGAGCTCATCCAACGCCGACTCCAGCAGGGCCTCTCCCCTCAGCCTCTGACGATCATCTGCTCCGGCAGCGGGGATATTCCTGAGGATTTGCCGTTTTTTCGGCAGCCCCTCACCCGTTGGCTGTGGACCACTCCCCAGGGATCCCGGATTTGGGAGAACCGCACCGGCTTTGCAGATATCTGGGTGGCTGCCGATTGGGATCTGCCGGCACGGCTGGCCCGCCTGTGCAGTTTGGGCATTGAACGGGTGGGGTTGCTGGGCGGGGGGCGGCTTTTGGGGGCGTTTTTGCAGGCAGGGAGCTTGGATGAGCTGTGGGTAACCCTGGCGCCGGTGTTGCTGAGTGGGTATGCCGATGCCCCGGCTAGCATCGAGGGCTGGCAACTGCAGGGATCCCCGCCCCAGCTGGAGCTGCTGGAGTGCCACCGTGGCTCTAAGGAGCTGTTTTTGCGCTACCGGGTCGAGTGGCCCTGAGGGGGCTCGCGAGAAAAAATTTTTGGACAAATTTAGATTTCTCAGAAATCCACAGGTTTTCCCCAGACTTTCCACAGGCGGGCGGGCTGTTTTCCACAGACTCCTTGCCACAGGAAACGGCAGCGAGGGTTTCTGTGGAAAAGTCCAAACTGGAAAGTTCAGGCGGATACACCTTTAGGAATGTAACGGGATCGCGCCGTTTTTGCCGATGGCATCAAAACCAGCGGCGGACTTTAACAAACTTGGAGCCGCTGCCCAGGATTGACAGCCCCCATGGGGCAGAGGGCAGAATAGCCGCACCTGAGGTGAGGGGGAGATTTTCCTGGCAGCTCTCCTCAGAGGCAAAGAACCCTTTGCCCAAGAACTCTATCCCTTCTCCTGCCTGAGACAAGGCCAAGGGGCAGCCCGGTATCCTCTGGCCGCTGCCGGACGGGCTAGGGGCAAACTTCTACAGACTGTCTTGCTTTTGACGGGGCTGATGCGGCCCCCGGCATACCCAAGTTAGAGAGCTGGGTTGGTTTGTTTGCGATTCCCTTCTAGGCAGGCCCGGTTTTGGCCGGATCCCTAGGTTTTCTTGGTTTCACTGTTAACCCCGAGTAGGTGGTTGGGCTATGGATTCTCCCACCGTCAGCATTTTGAGCGAAATTCCCGAGGAGCTACACGACACTCTCAAAAACTACCTCTCTCGTCACCCCGACTGGGATCAAGATCGGGTGGTGACGGCGGCACTCTCGCTATTCCTGCTCCAGAGCGGAGACACAGATCGGCGCGCCGCCCGTATTTACTTAGACAGCCTGTTTCGCCGCAACTGAGCCCTCGGAAGGCAAGCCCCGAGGATGGCCCGATGCATGGGCGGGGGGTTAGGAACACTCTGTCAAGAACGTCCTACTAACCTGAACTGTTAACCTGAGTAGGAAGATGTCCCGCTGTTGCCGCATGCCGGCGGGAAGGGTAAAAAGGGATCCACCAAGGGAAAAACCGTGCCACAGGGCTTCGGGCGAGGAAAAAGCGACCGGCAGACGGCTGGGCCAAAGGGCCTAGGACGAGGCTCCGCTCTACCCCCCTGCCCTTCCCCAGAGGCGACCCTGGCGCTGGCCGAGCGCCACCGACAAGCAGGGGATCTGGAGACGGCACTGCACCTCTGCCGGCAGCTTACCCGGGCCCATCCCCACCTGTTCGCCGCCCAGGCGTTGCTGGGGTCCCTCTATCTGCAGATGGGGGATCCCTGCCAAGCCCTGACCCCCCTGCAATTGGCTTTGCATCTGAGAAGGGACTGGGTGCCAGCCTGGCAGGAGCTGGGCGATGCCTGGATGCTACTGGGCAACCCGGAGGAGGCGGCGCACGCCTATGAACAGGGCCTGGCTTTTGCTCCTGCCGATGGGCAACTGCTCTTCCGGTTGGGCAGTTGTTGGCTGGCTTTGGGGAAACGGGAGCAGGCGATTGCAGTGCTGCGCCAGGCCGCAGCAGCCCAGCCTCCCCAAGTTTATGCTTTGGCGACTTTGGGGAACGCCCTCCTGTTCGACAACCAGCTTGGGGAAGCAGAAGCCTGGTTTCGCCGCGCTCTTGCCCTGGCGCCGCAGGAGGGGCGGATTCTCGTCAACCTCGGCCACTGCCTGCACCTACAAGACCGCCTAGAGGAGGCCGCCGACTGTCTGCGACGGGCCATCCCGCTGCTGCCAGAGGAGGCCCAGCCCCACAACAACCTGGGCACCGTCCTGCAAGAGCAAAACCAACTCGAGGCCGCTATTGAGGCTTATCGACGCGGCCTGCAGTTGGCCCCCGACTGGCCGGAGATCCACTACAACCTGGGCACGGCCTTGCTCACCCTGGGCCGCTATGAGGAGGGGTGGCGGGAGTACGAATGGCGGCTGCAGCGACAAGGGGCAGCCTATCCGCGCTTGCTTTCGCCCCTGTGGCCGGGATCCCCCTTGGGCCAGCAGACGCTGCTTGTCTACGCTGAACAAGGGCTGGGGGACACCATTCAGTTTGTGCGCTACCTGCCGCTCTTGGCCGCCGCCCATCCTGCAGCCCAAATTTTCTTCCGCTGTCAGGGCTCCCTCGTCGAGCTGGTGCAAGCCGCCTTCCCCCAGGTACAGGTTATCTCGGAGAGGGATCCCTTGTCTCCCTTTGACTGGCACCTGCCCCTGCTCAGCCTGCCCCACCGCCTGGGCACCACGCTGGAGACAATTCCCAACCGCATCCCCTATCTGGTCTGTCCCGATTGCAGCTCCGCCTGGCCGGAAGATTGGCCCGAGGTTGCCCAGAGGGGGATAAAGGTGGGGCTGGTGTGGGCCAGTGGCCGCCGCGCCACCCCCGAACTCAACCGCGTGCAAAGGTTGAAAAGCTGTCCTCTCGACCTCCTGCTCCAGCACCTCCACTTGCCCGACGTGCAGTGGGTCAGCCTACAGGTGGGGGAAGATCTCAGCCAGTGGGCCCCCCTCTTGGAGCAGCACCAGGTGATGGAGCTGGGATCCCGTTTTCGCAGCTTTGTCGATACCGCTACAGCGGTTGCTCAGTTGGATCTGGTGATCAGTGTCGATACCGCCGTGGCCCACTTGGCCGGGGCGATGGGCAAGCCAGTGTGGGTGCTGCTGCCCTTTGCCGCCGATTGGCGCTGGCTCCTCCAGCGGCAGGACAGCCCCTGGTACCCCGGCGTGATGCGCCTGTTCCGTCAAGAAGCTCGTGGCAACTGGGTTGGCCCGCTGCAGCAGATGCGGAGGGCTCTGGAAGAGCTGCTAAGGGGGATCCCGTCCTACTCCTCGCCTTTTGGAACGATGCGCTGAAACAGATAGCCGGTACCGCGGGCTGTCAGGATAAGCTCAGGGTTGCTCGGGTCATCCTCCAACTTGGCCCGCAGCCGCGAGATGTGGACATCCACCACCCGCGTATCCACGTGGCGCTCCGGCGTGTAGCCCCACACCTCTTGCAAAATCTCGGCGCGGGAAAACGGCTCCCCAGAGCGGCTGACCAGCAGCTCCAGCAAACTAAACTCCATCCCCGTCAGGCGGATGCGCTCGTCCCGCTTGTAAACCTGCCGCTTATTGGTATCGATGCGAATGTCCCCCACCTGAATCACCCCTGAGCTGGGGATCCCTTCATGGGACGACCGCGCCACCCGCCGCAGCACCGAACGAATGCGGGCCTCCAGCTCTTTGGGCGAAAACGGCTTAACCACATAGTCGTCTGCCCCCAGCTCCAGCCCGGTAATGCGGTCGGCCACGTCCCCCAACGCCGTAAGCATGATGATCGGGATGTCGGATTCCTTGCGCAACTCCTGGCAGACCCCGTAGCCATCCAGCTTCGGCATCATCACATCCAGCACCACCAGGTCAGGATCCTGCTTGCGGAAAACCTCCAGCGCCTCCTCCCCATCGGAAGCAGTAACCACGTCGTACCCGATCATCGAGAGGCGGGTCTCCAAAATACGGCGGATGCTGGCCTCATCATCGACCACGAGAATCCGTTCTTTGCGCTGGGCTTCCACGGTGCTGCAACTCCTAAACTTCTAGATGAAAAGGATTGGAAAAAATTGAGGTGAGCGCGAACTCGAGGTGGTCAGACGCAGCCTCCTCAGGGGCTCCTTCTGGATGGGTGGACTTCCCCTGGGAACTGCAACGCTGCCAAACCCTTGTTTGTCGGCAACGGAAACCGCAATCCAAGGATGCAGCTCCAGAAAACAAACACCGAAGGCTCGCCCGGCACTCGATTCAATCCTGTTAAAAGCGCCAACTTCAACTTCACTTGCTCCTGCTCGGTAGCACAGGTGTGGCACTCCTCCCCAAACGCTACCGCGGTTGACTGGCGCCAAACCGAATCTGAGAAGCCTTCGTAAGAAGTTACTTTCTACCACCTAATCTATCATCCAGAAGCGGCTGCTAACCCGCCTTAACCCTCTATTGTGCGGCCATTTTGCCCGACTTGATACATACCTTCACAACTTCTTCAGGTTGCTGCCAAGCTTTCGGAATCCTCCTCAGAAAAAGCTGCTGCCGCAACTGGGGATCCCTGGCCATTTGAAGCAGGGAGGAGGGTTTCGGCAACAGGGACAGGGTAGCAACTGACGAGCAGACCGGCGGAACGGATTTCGCGGTCGGCATGCAGCTCCAAAACCCGCCGCAACAGACGTTCTGCCGCCAGCCAAGTTGCCAGAGGCAGCGCACGCTCGGCCAGCCGGGACAAGGTCGGGTTGGGCAGGGATCCTAAGGCCTGCAGGACGGAATGAGAGACCCAGGCAACTGGGCTGAGTCGCTGCGCCAGCCGACAAGGATCGCAGACCAGGCCGCCCACCTGGGGACAGAAGAAAACCTCGCCCACTAACTCTTTCCCACAGGAGTAGCAGGCTTGTACCGAGGGGGCAACCCCCCCCACCACTAAAAGGTGGTAGAGCCCATGGACAAGGAGCGGCAAAACGGCCTCTGTTGCAGGGGCCTGCTCGATGCGTTCCAGATGCTCCACCAGCAGCACAAACAGCTCTTCCTGAGGCTGGTTGGGCAGGGCCAGCAGCAAAGCCACCTCCGCCAGGTACTGGGCTGCTGTGAGGTGGGCCAGGCTGCGGCCCAGACGGGGAAAACTCTGCAGGGTTTCTGCCTGGGCGATGCGCTGGAGACGCCGCGAGGGATCCGTTTGGGCCGACCAACGCCCCCGCGCCACCAGCAGATCGTTGACAACAAAAGGCTCCATCCGTCCTCCCCACTTGGAAGGCTGCTTACGGGATCCCTTGGCCACCGCCCGAATCAAGCCCTGCTCGCGGGTCAAAATGGTAACGATCCGATCCGCCTCCCCCAGCGGTATCGCTTTGAGGTTAATGCCCGTCACCCGGTAGGTGACCCCACTCATGGGCCGTCAGCTCCTCTAGCCTGCAGCTCTCGCATCAGCTCCAGCCCCCAGGAGGTGCCGATGCGGCTTGCCCCCGCGGCGATCATCGCCTCCGCCTGCGCCACTGTGCGGATGCCGCCCGAAGCTTTGACTCCCACCCTGCCGCGGCTAAGCTGCCACAGCAGTTGCACATCGGCCAGTGTCGCCCCTCCCATCCAGCCGGTAGAGGTCATCAAGAAAGCGACTCCCGCGTCCATGCAGATCTCAGCGGCCAGCCTTTTCTCCTCGTCAGTGAGCTGGGCTGTCTCCAAAATGGCCTTGACGCACACCCCTGTCTCCTCCACAATTTGGGCAATCTCGGCGTGGAGGCGATCCAGCTCCCGCGCCTTGAGCCAGGCCAAATTGATGCGGACATCCAGCTCCTGGCACCCCTGCTCCGCCGCCAACTGGGCCTCGTAGAGCTTGACCTCCGCCGTGTTGGTGCCCAGAGGAAACCCCACCACGGTGCTCACCCGTACCCGAGCTCCGTGTAACCGCTCCACCGCCCGTGGCACGTAGCAGGGAGGCACGCAAAAAGTGGGGAAGCCATAGCGCAGAGCGATTTCACACCCCTGGTCGATCTCCTCTGGGGTCACCATCGGCAGCAGCAGAGCGTGGTCGATGTACTCCGCCAAGTTAATCGGGCCGTCTGCCAGGCCCTTGGGCTCCAGAGAGAGCATCAGTTGCCCGATTCCACAGCACTATCTCTACTCTAGCCCCAAAGATCCCGGAGAGCAGCCGCAGCAGCCAATCCCCTCTGCCCCTGAGATTTCAGCTAGAAACCGCAGGAGCCCCGCCCTGTACCCCCGTATACGGGGGGAGGGGGGCCGGTCAGGGCCAGGAGGAATGCAGAGGACGTATAGTTGCAACATGACCCAAGTTTTAACTGTCTCCTGCAAGCTCAAGGTATCTGCGTCGCAAGCCGCCAAGCTGGATGCGACTCT
>NZ_JANSJA010000111.1:0-1045 GCF_047462335.1 Synechococcus sp. H60.1 | reverse complement strand
ATCATAACCACTGCCTGAACTCAGTCTCGCTGGGTCTGCTGTGCTCAACGCCTTACGGCAATCAAAGGAAAATCATCGGCTTTGTCCCCCGACTCGACGTCGACCAGCGTCTTGTGCTCAACGCCTTACGGCAATCAAAGGAAAATCATCTTTTCATGGGCTAAAGCTGGGTTTAGGTGGTACCGCTGTGCTCAACGCCTTACGGCAATCAAAGGAAAATCATCCGGATCATGGGGGTGATCACTGTATCCTCCTTCCCACGTGCTCAACGCCTTACGGCAATCAAAGGAAAATCATTCTCTTCTGTGAAGACAGGCTAAGGGGACTCACTAAGTGCTCAACGCCTTACGGCAATCAAAGGAAAATCATGGGCTAGCTGAGCTGGGAGTAGTCAAGAAAGCAGGGTGCTCAACGCCTTACGGCAATCAAAGGAAAATCATCTCTGCCCAGTCTGACCGGCGCTTCAGGATTTATGAGTGCTCAACGCCTTACGGCAATCAAAGGAAAATCATTTGGGGTGCCGTTCTGGATCCCGTGTCGGGTGCTGGCTGTGCTCAACGCCTTACGGCAATCAAAGGAAAATCATTTTCCAACTTCTCCCACGCGGAGTGAGCGCGTTCATCCCTGTGCTCAACGCCTTACGGCAATCAAAGGAAAATCATGCTCCCACTGCATCTGATTGGTGCCCTTTTTACTAAAGTGCTCAACGCCTTACGGCAATCAAAGGAAAATCATTCGACCGCTGCCTGCTAACCGACAAGGAGCTGGAAACCATGTGCTCAACGCCTTACGGCAATCAAAGGAAAATCATAGAACCGACTCCAGACTATCATGGGGCCCGAAGGCAAGTGCTCAACGCCTTACGGCAATCAAAGGAAAATCATCTGACTCCACCACGGGAGTCTAGGCCGGCGGAACAGTGCTCAACGCCTTACGGCAATCAAAGGAAAATCATCAAAAGCGCGAGACTGGGCCCTAAACCGCGAGCAGTTGTGCTCAACGCCTTACGGCAATCAAAGGAAAATCATACACGAACCACTTTGGG
>NZ_JANSJA010000110.1:5170-11822 GCF_047462335.1 Synechococcus sp. H60.1 | reverse complement strand
TTGTTGACTGACAGCACTGTCCGGGTCTTTCACCGGGGTGGGTGCTTGCTTAGAATTATGGCATTGGCGAGCGACTCAAGTCGCTCAAGGACTACGTCCTGCTAACGCGAACGGGCTTTTCCGCCCCGTACTACTCGCGTCAGCGGTGCGGAGCGCTTAGTACGAGGCTAGCAAGCTACCCCGCTGTGTATCCGCAAGGGGCTCCTTTGTTTTTCGATCCTCCGGGTCGTCCTCCCCAACCCAGCGGCGACCTTTCTCCCCTGCCGATCTCGGCAATTGGCGAGGCAGGGCTGTTGCAGATCGTACAGCGCTACTGCCCTGACCAGGTGGTGGGGGATGACGCGGCAGTGTTGGCCGCTCCCAAGGGGCAGTTGGTGGTGACCACCGATGTCTTGGTGGAGGGGGTTCACTTTAGCGACTTAACCACCCCGGCCCATGCAGTGGGCTGGCGCGCGGTGGCAGCCAATCTCTCGGATCTGGCGGCGATGGGATCCCGTCCCCTGGCTTTGCTGGTGGGCCTGGGCCTGCCGGGATCCACGCCGGTGGCTTGGGTGGAGGAGCTCTATCGAGGGATGCAAGCCTGTTGTGCCCCTTGGGGAGCGGAATTGGTAGGGGGGGATCTGTGTCGGTCGCCGCAGCGGTTTGTGGCGATCACGGCTCTGGGATCGGTACAACCGGGGCGGGCTATTGAGCGCAAACGGGCCCAGCCGGGCGATTGGCTGATCGTAACAGGGCCCCATGGCGACGCGCGGGCCGGCCTGGAGCTGCTGCTCCATCCCGAACAGGGATCCTCAGCCGCGGCAGCCGAGCGAGAGCAGTTAATCAGGGCGCACCAATATCCGCGCCCGCGCTTGGATCTATTACCCCTTTTGGAAGGGATCCCGGATCCTTTGCGCCTGGCTGGCATGGACACCAGCGATGGCTTGGCAGATGCTCTGGTGCAGGTGTGCCAGACCAGTGGGGTGGAGGCGCGGATCGAGGCGGAGCGGATCCCGATTTCGGCGGCTTTGCAACATGTTTTTCCGGGCCAAGCCCTGGAGTGGGCGCTCTACGGCGGGGAAGATTTTGAGCTGTTGCTCAGCGCCGAGCCCGCGCTGGCCCAGCGCCTTCTGGAACAGTTGCCGGGGGCGACCTGGATTGGGGAAGTAACCGGCTGGGATCCGCAGGGAACGGTGCGGTTGAGTGACGGACAACCCCTCAGCCGCCAGCACGCCTTCCAGCACTTTTGAGCCCCATCCCCCCTCTCCCTCTGGGAGAGGGGCTGGGGGTGAGGGCCGTGCGCCTCAATTCAAGTTGAACAAGTAGGCTTTCGGGCTGCCCAAAACTGCCCAAAGTTGCAGATAAAGCTACCCACCCCGGAAAAGGGGCTGGCACTTTGATTCGATAACCTAGAAGTTATGGAGAGATCTGCACAGGGAAGGCAACTGGCCCCGCAAGGCCACAGACACCCGCCAGAACCCTGGAGAATTAGGAGATTTGCAATGAAAGCTATCTTAGCAGCCGCTGTGATGGGTTGGGCAGGGATCCCTCTGCTGGCCCCCTTGCCGGTGGTGGCCCAGCCGCTTTTTGAATTGGGCACCTACCGCCTTGAGCAGGGGACGATCATTCCCGTCGGCAGCCTCAGCAGCGAAGAGCCGCAATACTTTTATCCAGACACCATCTATCCCCTGGAAGTGGCCGTCACGCAAAACATTTTCGACAACCAGGGGCGTTTGGTGATCCCGGCTGGCAGCCGCGTCTTCGGGCAGATGGAGCCGGCGCCGGGCGGATCCCGCTTTGTTGCCACTGCCATCGTCCTCGGGGGTCGCACCTATAGCCTGCGGGCTGTTTCCAACATTCTTCACGACGAGAAAGATCCCCGGCAGTATTCGGCTGAGGCCATCGCCCAGGATGCGGCCATTGGGGCAGCCGCAGGCACCCTTTTGGGAGCCATCACCGGCGGTGTCTCGGCGGGCAATGTCCTGGGAGGGGCAGCGGCTGGCGTAGTGGTAGGCAATGTTACCGCTCCCCAGGTGGTGGTGCTGCGCCCTGGCCAATCTTTTAATCTGACCTTGGAAGCGCCGCTCACCCTGTAACCCTCGGCTCCTGTTCCAAGGCAGGGGTGGAGATCTGGCAACTTGTGATTTACTGGATAGGCAAGTTGCAGCTCCCGTGTCTCTATGCCTGCAGAATCTAAGTCCACTCCTGTCTTGCACACCACAGAGCACACGTTCAACGCTGGGGGGGAGTCCTTCCCCTACAGGGCGGTGGCTGGCTGGCAGACGCTCTTCCGCCGAGAAAAGCCGGTGGCCGAGATCTTTCACGTCGCTTATCTGAGGCAGGATTCTGACTCCCCGCACCGCCCGCTGACTTTTGTTTTCAACGGCGGGCCGGGGGCCGCCTCTGCCTATTTGCACATGGGATCCCTGGGGCCGAGACGGATTTGCTTTGGGCCCAACGGCAGCCTGCCGCCCTCGCCGGTGCAACTGGTGGATAACGCCGAAAGTTGGCTGCTGTTTTCTGATTTGGTCTTCGTCGATCCGGTGGGGACAGGCTTTAGCCGCGCCCTGCCCAAAGAGTCTCAAGACGCCAAAAGTTCTCAGGAAAAATCCGATCCGGCGGCCAAGCCCACTCAGCCGGAGGAGAAGGAGGAGGAGCCCCCCAAAGAAGCACCCTTCTGGGACGTGGAGCGGGATTTGCAATCTTTGGGCGAGTTTATCCAGGGCTTCCTCTCGCGGTATAAGCGCTGGCTCTCTCCCATTTTCATTGCCGGTGAGAGCTACGGGGGATTTCGGGTGGCGCGGCTGGCCAAGGAGCTGCAAGCCAAGTTTGGGGTGGGCCTGTCAGGAGCGATTCTCATCTCGCCGGCCATCGAGTTCGGGCTGCTGGAGACCACCGATTACAACCTCAGCACCTGGGCAACCCTGTTCCCCTCCTATGTAGCCACGGCGGCCTATCACGGGCGGTGTGGCTGGGGGGAGGATTTGCAGATCTTGCTGCCCAAAGCAGAAAGCTTTGCCCGCCAGCGGCTGTTGCCTCTTTTGGCCATGGGGGAGGCGATGCCAGAGGCAGAGCGGCAGGCCATCTACACAGAGATGGCGGCAGGGATCGGACTCTCACCTGAGTATGTGGCCCACAAAGGCGGTCGGATCGACCCGGCCAGCTTTGCCCGCGAGCTGTTGCGCTCCCAGCGGCTGGTGTTGGGGCTGTACGATGCTTCCGTCACCACGGTGGATCCCTTTCCGGATCGGCCTACCTTCGAGGGATCCGATCCCACCTTGGATGGGGTGGATCGCCTCTTTACCGCCGCCATCAACAGCCACCTGCGGGAGACCCTCCAGGTGGACACAGACTTGACCTACCACCTCCTGAACTTAGAGGTGTTCAAGTCCTGGCGGTTTACCCCCAAAGGGGAACTCAAGCAAGGGTTTATTGGCGCCATGGACGAGCTGCGCAGCAGCATGGCCCTCAATCCCCACCTGCGGGTGAGCATTCACCACGGCTTCTACGACCTGGTCACCCCTTACTTTGCCTCCAACCACTTGGTGGACTTGATGAAGCTGGATCCCCGCCTCAAGGCCAACCTTTTCTTGCGCCACTACCGCGGCGGCCACATGTTCTACACCTGGGATCCCTCGCGAGTGGAGTGGTTTGCCGAGATGCGCCAGTTCTACCACCAGGCCGTTTCCGGCCTAAGGATCCCTTCGTGATGGGCAACCCCTACTCCCGCAGCCAACGGGTGGTGCCGTCTTTTTGGTCGATGAGGGTGATCCCCAGGGCCTTTAACTGCTCCCGGATTCGATCCGCCTCGGCAAAGTTTTTCGCCCTGCGGGCTGCCGTGCGTTGGGCCACCAGCTCCTCGATCTGCTTTTCTTCGAGGGGTGGAAGCTTGGCCAGTTCCCCATTGGCGACGGCTTTCTCAGATCCCTGGGCGGTGGCAGGCTGGGGCCAGCAGAAGCCCAGCGTGGCCAAGATCTCCAGCAGGGCGGCGCTCTTCTGCCTCAGCACCTGCGGCTGCAGGTGGGTGTGGCCCTGGTGGGTCAAGAGGTTGTGCTCACGGATCAGTTCTTTGGCCAGCTCAAAAGCAAGGGCCAGCGCCCCAGGGGTGCCAAAATCATCGTCCATGGCCGCCTGAAAGGCTTGCATCGCCTCGCAATCGGGAGATACCGTCTGGCAAAACTGCTGGGCGCAGTGGATCCCTTTTTGGAGAGTTTCCCAGCCGTGGCTGGCCGCCTGCATCGCCGCCTCGGTGAGGTCAATCGGGCTGCGGTAATGGGTCTGGAGCAGGAACAGCCGCAGGGCCATGGGGTGATAGACGGCAAGCGCCTGGCGTAGGGTGGTGAAGTTGCCCAAAGATTTGGACATCTTCTGGCCGTTGATGTTGACAAAGCCGTTGTGCAGCCAGTACTTGGCCAGCGGCTTGCCGGTAATCGGCTCCGATTGGGCCAGCTCGTTCTCGTGGTGGGGAAAAATGAGATCCGCTCCGCCGGCGTGAATGTCGATGTGATCCCCCAGAGTCTCTCGCACCATAGCCGAGCATTCGATGTGCCAGCCCGGACGTCCCCAGCCCCAGGGAGACTCAAACCCCGGCTCGGAAGGGGGAGCCGCCTTCCAAAGAGCAAAATCGAAGGGATCCTGTTTGCCAGCCCCTTCCTCTCCCACCCGGCCACTGGCCCCTGCCTCCAGCTCCTCTAGCTTGCGACCGGAGAGCTGGCCGTAGTCCGGGAATTTACGGACGGCGTAGTAGACATCGTAAGCAGGGATCTCCGCCTGACGGGCAAGGGGATCCCGTACCCGGTAGGCAAAGCCCTTGAGCTCCAGCGATTGGATCAGCTCGAACATCGCCCGCAGCGATCGGGTTGCCCTGGGGTAGAGATCGGCCCGCTTGATGTTGAGGCGATCCATATCTTGGAAATACTCGGCGATGAAGCGTTCCGCCACCGCCTGCATCGATTCGCCCCGCTCTAAGGCCCGCTTGAGGATCTTGTCGTCCACATCGGTAAAGTTCTGCACATACTTCACCCGGTAGCCCCGCCACTCCAGGTAACGACGCACCATGTCCCACACTACATAGGTGCGCGCGTGGCCGAGGTGGCAGAGATCGTAAACTGTAACGCCGCAGACATACATCCGCACCAGGGGCTTCTCCCCGCCAGCCGCCTCGTCGGCAGACATGGGCTCAGAGCCACCGGCTGACAGGGGCTGAAACACTTCCTTACGGCGAGTCAAGGTGTTGTAGACAACTAAAGTCATGGAGAGTCCTGGTTTGTAGTTTCAGCTACAGCAAAGCGGGCTTTATCTTCCAGGTAAGCACGATGGCACATTCTGTCCTGCATCAGATAAGGCTCGACAAAATCTCAACGGGCCGGGGGCTGCAATCATTGGGGGACAAGCATCTCAGCTGAAACTACCTGTGAAGACTTGTCTAGATTTATTAACTACGGTACTCTAACCTGAGTGCGAACCAATCTGTTCATTATCGAACTGCGCTTGGGCTTCGCCAGTCTTGGTGGAGCTTGCTGCAAGGGGACGCTGGCCTCAATTTTGACATCTTCTCTTCCACTCTAGTATCAGCCTATTGGTGTGAGGATGCCCCAAAGATTGACGTTCTCAAATGCCCAGAGGAGTGAGCTGGACATCCAGGGTGCTGCCGTGAGCACCCTTTCTCCGCCCGAGGATCCGGCAGGGATCCCGACCGCTCAGGAGCGGGCTGCCGAGGGGTGGGAGCCGGCACTTCTCTCTGCCCCGTCAAGACTCCGGTGGGCTGGCTTAGCCCTTTCTCTCAGCTTAACGGGCATGGTGTGGCTCCTAAAGCTGGAGGCAGATCCCCGCGCCGATGCCCTGGAAGAGTCGGGGCCGGCCCCCTCCGATGAGCCAGCCGAGCCAGAAAATCCAGATCCCTCGACCTTGGCTCCGGCGCGACGGGGCTATCCGATGTGGACCACCGGCCTCTTGCTCATGTTGGGCTTGGCGGGGGCGGCCACGCTGCATCAACGTCAGCTTTCTCGCCACCCCTGGGGATCCCAGCTGGCGGAGCCGATTCCGCCCTCGGTGCACACGCTGTCCGGCGCCCTGCAGCAGAACTACGAGCAAAAAAAAGTCCAACTGCGGCAAGCCTTCGAGGCTGGCCAGATCCCAAGCGGGGAAGGGCCTCGAGGCATTCTCGAGCATGAGGTGCAGCCGGGAGAAACCCTCTGGCAACTAACCCAGATGTACCAGCTCGATGCTGCCGCCATCACTGTCTCCAACGGCATTCAAGCCAGTACGCCGCTGCAGCCAGGGCAGAAGTTGCTGATCCCCAGCCAGCCAGGATTGATCTACAGCGTCAAGCCAGGGGACACCCTGGAAGACATTGCCAACCGCTATCGGGTTCCGCAGCAGCGGATCATCGAGGCAACCCCCCTGGATCGGCCGGAGTATCTGCGCATTGGCCAACGACTGCTCATCCCTGGCGATGTGGGCGAGCTAATCCGGCGCGAGAAAGAGAGGATCGCCGCCCAGAAGGCCCGCGAGGCGGAAGAACGCCGCCGCCAGGAGGAAGAGGCGCAACGCCAAGCCGAGGAGCAAGCTCGATTACAGGCCGAGCAGCAGCGCCGGGCCCAGCAGATGCAGCAAGAACGGCAGGCCCTCTTGGCCGGTGGATCCCTGACCCACACGGTGGGAGCCGGTGACA
>NZ_JANSJA010000110.1:0-5070 GCF_047462335.1 Synechococcus sp. H60.1 | reverse complement strand
CGGCAGGCCCTCTTGGCCGGTGGATCCCTGACCCACACGGTGGGAGCCGGTGACACCATCGAGCGGATCGCCGCTCGCTATGGGGTAACGCAGCGGTCGATTATCCAGGCTAACAATCTGCGCAATCCCCATTGGCTGCGCATTGGCCAACGCCTGACGATTCCGGCGCCAGGCACGCAGCCCCCGATCCCAGCTCCTGCCCGACAAGCCCGGAGACAATCCCAAGCTCGGCCAGCGCCGCCAGCTCCTCCCCGGGCCCGCAGCAGTGGCTTCATCTGGCCGGTTGCCGGGCCAATCACCTCTGGCTTTGGCTACCGTCGCGGTCGCTTCCACGCGGGGGTCGATATTCCCGGCCCGGTGGGATCCCCCATTGTAGCTGTGCAGGAGGGGGAGGTCATTTTTGCCGGCAATTCCGGAGATGGCTATGGCAATCGCGTGGATATTCGCCATCCCAACGGGATCGTCACCCGCTACGCCCACGGCCATCAGATCTATGTGTCCAAGGGCCAGTACGTGCAGCAGGGGCAGACGATCATGAGCCGGGGCAATACGGGTCGCAGCACAGGGCCACACTTGCACTTTGAAGTCCGCCCTGGTGGGGGCGCACCTGTGGATCCGCGGCCCTATCTGCCCTAAACACCTTGCAAACAAGAGGCTACGCAGAACAGCCAGTCCTGGGCATAAATTGCTAGCTTAAAAAAGCAAACTCCAGACCGTAGGAACACGCCGATGCAGTGGGTGAACGCGCTCTCCCAGCTTCCTTCTCTGGAAGCGGCTCTGCGGCAGGTGGTGGAGGAAGCCAAGGCTAAGCTTCAGGCAGCTCAACTGAAGAGCGTTCTGACGCGACAGGTGCAGGCAGTGGGGTCCGGCAGCTTGCCGGGGCTGCTCACCGGGTACGTTCCCCCGCAGCCGCTGCGGCCCAACTTAGGGATCCTGTTTGTGTCGGCGGCCTTTGCCAGCGAATACATTCGCGTGTTGCCACTGCTGTCGGATCTGCTGGAGGTGGACGTTTTGATTGGCTGCTCCGGCGGTGGTATCGTGGGTGGGGGGCAGGAAATTGAAGATGGGCCGGCCCTGTCGCTGTCTTTGGCGGTGCTGCCGGATGTGGCCTTGCACCCGTTTCATCTGCGGGGGGAACAACTGCCCGACTTGGATGCACCTCCTGCGGCGTGGATTGATCTGGTGGGGGTTGCGCCGCAGGCCCAGCCCCATTTCTTGCTCTTGGCGGATGGATTTTCCTCTCGGATCTCTGAGCTGTTGCAAGGGCTGGATTTTGCCTATCCAGGGGCGGTCAAGGTGGGGGGATTGGCCAGTGGCGGCCGCGCTCCTCGCGGCAATGCTCTGTTTTTGCTGGATGCGCGTACCCCTACGCCCCGGCGGGAGCTGTATCGGGAAGGCACGGTGGGGCTGGCCCTCTCTGGCAACGTGGTGCTAGATGCGGTGGTGGCCCAGGGATGTCGCCCGATTGGGGATCCCTTGCGTGTCACTGAAGCGGAGGGGAACGTGATCCTCAGCTTGGAAGGTCGCCCTCCTTTGGTGGTCTTAAGGGATTTAGCCGAACGGCTCAGCCCGTCAGATCAACGCTTGGCCCGCCAAGCTCTCTTCATCGGCCTGCTGATGGACGAATTCAAATCCGAACCGACGCCGGGAGACTTTCTCATTCGGGTGATTCTGGGCGTTGACCCACGCCTGGGGGCAATGGCCATTGGGGATCGGGTGCGCCCCGGCCAGACGGTGCAGTTTCATCTGCGGGATGCCCAGACTTCGGCAGAGGATCTCCGGTGGGCCCTCAGTCGTTATTGTGTCGAGCGCAACTTGGGGCAAAGTTATTCGTCAGAGCGCCCCTCCCAGCCGCAACCAGAGCCCTGTGGGGCGCTGATGTTCTCCTGTTTGGGGCGAGGCAAAGGGCTGTACGGCACTCCCAACCATGACTCGCAGCGGTTTCGGGAATTGCTGGGGGACTTGCCGCTGGGGGGGTTTTTTTGCAATGGGGAGATCGGCCCGGTTGGGGGCTCCACCTTTTTACACGGCTACACCTCCTGCTTTGGGATCTTCTGGCCCGCCCGCTGAGGTTTTGGCCATCCTGAGCAGGAGCTGAGCCGAGTCTGTAGCTGAGACCCAGACTCCCTCAGTGACGCTGCCGAAGTCCCGCAGCTGCCCCAGCGGGAAAAGAAGGGAAGCTGGAGGGGTGGTCTATAATCCTGCCAATCCCTCGATCGCCGCCCTCAGCCATGGCCGATGTCGCTCCGGTTGTCACTTCTGCCCTTCTGACTGTTCAGGGGTTGCGGGTTTTCTTCCCCAGCCGCACTGCCGGCAGCAGCCAGACAGAATGCTTGGGATCCCTGGTGGTGGATGGGCTGTCCTTTCAACTGGGGGCCGGACAAGTCCTGGGCCTAGTGGGGGAATCGGGATCCGGCAAGACCATGACCGCCCTGACGCTGATAGACTTGCTGCCCAGCTCCGCCCGGGTGGAAGGCACCATTCTCTTTCAGGGCCCCCAGGGAACGGTGGACTGGCTGCGGCTGGATCCTCGGCAACGGCGGCGCTACCGCGGCTCCCAGATCGCCATGATCTTTCAGGAGCCGAGCACCGCCCTCAACCCCCTCTACACCTGTGGTCAGCAGTTGCGGGAAACCCTGAGAACCCATACCTCCCTCCCCCCGGCGGAGATCCACGCCCGGGCGATCCGCCTGTTCGAGGAAGTGCAGCTTTCCCCGCACCTGCTGGAGCGCTATCCCCATCAGCTCTCCGGCGGCCAAATCCAGCGGGCAGCCATCGCTTGTGCGATCGCCTCTAACCCTAAGCTGTTGATTGCTGATGAGCCGACTACCGCCTTGGATGTGACGGTACAGGCGGAGATTTTGCGCCTGCTCCGGGATCTGCAACAACAGCGGCAGATGGCCATTCTGTTTATCACCCACGACCTCAACCTGGTGGCCGAATTGGCGGATCAGGTGGTGGTGATGTGCCGGGGCCAGGCTGTCGAACAGGGAGCAGTGAGCCAAATTTTTTGCCAGCCCCAGCACCCCTACACCCGTGGCCTGCTAGCCTGTCGCCCACCGTTGGAGCGGCGGTTGCGGCGGCTGCCCACCGTCCAGGATTTCCAGACGGGTCAGGGATCCCTCTCGGTCGAGGAGCAGTGGCAGCAGGTGGAGATCCCTGCCGCCGAAGAGGAGGAACGGCTGCGGTGGCTGCAAAGTCAGCCTCCGCTGTTGCAGGTGCGGGAGTTGCGCACCCACTACCCCGTGCGCCAGGGGCTGTTTCGCCGCCCGCTGGGCGAGATCCGGGCCTTGGACGGGATTAGCTTCGATCTGTATCCGGGAGAAACCCTAGGGTTGGTGGGAGAATCCGGCTGCGGCAAAACCACCCTGGGGCGAACCCTGTTGCGTCTGATCCAAGCCAGTTCCGGCCAGGTGATCTACGACGGAGAAGACTGGCTCCGCCTACCGCCCCGGCACCTGCGCCGCTTACGCCGAGAAATCCAGCTTATCTTCCAGGATCCGGCAGCCTCTTTGGATCCCCGCATGAGCGTGGGAGCCAGCATTATGGAGCCGATGGTTCTGCACGGAATTGGGAAAAATGCTGCCGAGCGGCGGCAACGGGCCCAACGCTTGCTAGAACGGGTAGGGCTGGATCCGGAGGCGCTGGATCGCCTGCCCCATCAGTTTTCCGGCGGGCAGCGGCAGCGGATTTGCATTGCCCGCGCCCTGGCTTCGGAGCCGCGCCTGCTCGTCTGCGACGAGGCGGTGTCTTCTCTGGATGTCTCCGTACAGGCCCAGGTGCTGAACCTACTCAAAGATCTGCAGGAGGAGCTGGGGCTGACCTATCTGTTCATCTCCCACGACCTGAGCGTGGTCAAGTTCATGAGTGACCGCATCATGGTTATGAACCGAGGCCGCATCGAGGAAATCGGCCCTGCCTCCCAGATCTACCGGAACCCGCAGCAGGATTATACCCGCCGCCTCATCGCCGCCATTCCCAAAGGGGATCCCAAAAAGCGTGCCCGCCAAGCCGGATGAAGGGTTTCCCCTGAAGCCGGCAGCTCCGCCCTTTGCCCAGCGGCCACCCCACCCGCCTGTCTTTCGGCCAGATTTGCAATGAGGCTAGAATTAAGTAAACTTTGAGTCGTAAAGCTTTGGACTCCTTGTTAGCTGATTTAACAAAACGTTTTATCCGCAGTGTGGGCTGCAACCGGCTATGGCTCGCATACTCATCATTGAGGACGACCCTTCGATTCTGGATATCCTGCGCATCAATCTGGAGTTGGCGGGCTATGAGGTCGTAAAGGCCACTGATGGGGTGCGCGGACAGGCGCTGGCCCTGCAAGTTCTCCCCGATCTAATCATCCTCGACCTGATGCTACCCCAGGTGGATGGCCTGACGGTTTGTCAGCGGCTGCGGCGGGAGGAGCGCACCAGCGAGATCCCGATCCTGATGCTCACTGCCCTTGGTCAAACCCAAGACAAGATCGAGGGCTTCAATGCCGGCGCCGACGACTACCTGACCAAACCCTTTGAGGTGCAGGAACTGCTGGTGCGGGTGCGGGCCCTGTTGCGACGTGCCGATCGGATTCCGCAGACGGCCAAACACGGCGAGATCCTCACCTATGGCCCCCTCACCCTGGTGCCAGAGCGCTTCGAGGCGGTGTGGTTTGGCAAGACCATTAAGCTCACCCACCTGGAGTTTGACCTGCTCCACTGCCTGATGCAGCGGCACGGCCAGACAGTCTCCCCCAGCGAAATCCTGCAGGAAGTGTGGGGCTACGAGCCTGACGATGACATCGAGACCATCCGCGTCCACATCCGCCATCTGCGCACCAAGCTGGAGCCAGATCCGCGCCACCCCCAGTACATCAAAACTGTCTACGGGGCGGGCTACTGTCTGGAGCTGCCCAACATTGCCGAGCCGCAGCCGCTGCAGCCGCAACTGGCAAAGGAATCCTCCAACTGACCTCCTCCCGGCCCTGACCCCCCTCCGACTCCCCCCCCCGTATACGAGGGGAGGGAGGCAGGTACAGCGCCGGCCTTCCCGTCTTGCAAGGTAACTCCTGAGGGCGCTGCCTACCTCAAC
>NZ_JANSJA010000109.1:0-1051 GCF_047462335.1 Synechococcus sp. H60.1 | reverse complement strand
CTCTGACAGACTTCTGAGATTTGCCTGCGAATTTGCTCATAGAGAGAGCGGGTGTAGAAAACTACGGCGATCTTCCAATCGGGGTGGTCGGCGTGGATCTTGGCTGCCCTGCGAGTCAAGACTACGGTTTTGCCCGTCCCCGCCAGGCCCCGCAACCGCTGCGGCCCCTCAGGATATTGGGTGGCAATTTTGCGTTGGTCTTCATCGAGTTTGAAGATCCCTTCTTGGACGCGCCGGATCACCATTTGTGAATCGTAGCCATAGTTAGGCTGGCTATTGGTATCATCTTCCAAAACTAAGCCCAAATGCCGAACAATCTGCTTTAGCTTTCCTTCGTGGAGAGGAGCTTGGGCAACCCGCCTAGCCTCATACAATCTTTGTTTCAGATGCTCGGGTTTCTCCAGATCATCAGCAAACACCAAGGCCCCTATAAGTGGCGGATCCCCAAAACGCTCTTGCCATTCCTGCCGCCGGATCCGGGGCAAAGCCACCCGCTTACCAAAGTTGATCTGATCTATTAGCGTTTGTATATCCGGATTTTTCCGCAGTGAATCCTTGACTTGAAACATTTGCTTGTCTGCTTGTTGTAAAGGGGTTTCTGTTTCTTTTTGCCACTGCCGCATGCGCCATTCGTTGTTGTTGATGCTCTCAATATTGTACAGATTAAAGCCCTTACACTCGAACACCCAAATCCCCAATTCAGCATGAATCAGGAGGATGTCGATCTCAGCCCTGGGATTGCCTCGGCGATGATTATAAAGAACAGCTCGATGGAAAAGATAACCCGCGTCCGCTCCTAGCCCTTGGCGTAGCGCATTCCATACCACTGCCTCCGCAGCTATTCCTGGCAAGCTGTCGTCCAGAGCGCCGTCGGGTCGAAAGTGCATGGGGGATCCCTCATTTTCCAACTTGAACCCAGTGTACAACAGGAAACCTGAGCTCTTGGGGAAGGATCCAGGGCCCTTAACGTAAGGTGCGGAATTCCCCACCGTCTATACGGTGGGGATGGATAGCACCCTCTGACTGATTCTGGTTCTAGGGAGCAAATCAT
>NZ_JANSJA010000108.1:0-36016 GCF_047462335.1 Synechococcus sp. H60.1 | reverse complement strand
CCCTCCCCCCGTATACGGGGGTACAGGGCGGGGCTCCTGCGGTTTCTAGCTGACCAGAGGACAAGGAAATCCAAAGGGGGAGACCAGGGATCAGACCCGAGGTTTCCCCCGAGCGGCCTCCGCTAGACTGAGTAACAGGTAACTTCAGCCACACCCTCGTTGTCCCTTGCGTACTGGGAGCTCTCCGTGTCCAAGTTCCTCCTAATCGGTTCTACCGAACCTTTCAGCGGCAAGTCAGCGGCTGTCTTGGGTTTGGCCAAGCATCTGCAGCAACAAGGAGTGAAAATTACTTATGGGAAGCCGCTCGGATCTTGCGCCCGGGAGAATGGATCCCCGGAAGGGATGGATCCGGATATGCGCTTTGTAGCGGATACGCTGCGGCTGACCCAGATGCCCCCCATGCTTTTCCAGCTCGACGAAGACGCTTTGCTGACCCATATCCAGCAGTCTCTGGGGGAGCCAGATCCCGTGTGCTCTGTCGCCCCTTTGCGGGAGTTTGCCGAGGGATCCGCTGCAGATTTGATCCTGCTAGAGGGCCCAGCCGATCTCTATGAGGGAGAGCTGTTCGGCCTCTCCTTGGCCAAAATGGCCCAAGCCCTGGAGGCGTCGGTGCTGCTGATCAGCCGCTACCACTCTCCCTCAGCCGTCGATTCCCTCCTCTTTGCCCATCGCCAACTGGGATCCCATTTGGCTGGCGTGCTGCTCAACGATGTGCCGCCCGACCAGATGGAGCCGGCAAAGACCATCGTTCGACCCTTCCTGGAGGGGCAACGGATCCCGGTTTTGGGCATTTTGCCCTCCCACCGCATTTTGCGCAGCATCAGCGTCGGCGAGCTGGCGCGGCAACTGGAGGCGGAGGTGCTCTGCTGCCCGGATCGGATGGACTTGATGGTCGAAGACATTGCGGTGGGGGCGATGAACGTCAACTCCGCCTTAAAGTACTTCCGCAAGCTGGAGCACAAGGCGGTAATCACCGGCGGCGATCGCACCGATATTCAACTGGCCGCCCTGGAAACTTCCACCCTCTGCCTCATCTTGACGGGCAAGCTGCCTCTGGATCCCCGCATCCGGGCGCGGGCCGAAGAGTTGGAAGTACCGATCCTCTCCGTGGATCTGGATACCTTCACCACCATCAATCGCATCGAGCGGGTTTTCGGCCAGATCCGCCTGCACGAGGAGGTCAAAGTCCGCTGCATCCAGGAGTTAATGTCAGCGAATTTTGACTTTTCCCGCCTTTATACCCACATGGGCCTGACACAACCCCTAGTGTCAGCGGCAGGCGCATAAAAAAGATGGTTGGATCTTCTCTACATCTAGCGCTTAGTAAGGCATCTGTTCAGAGAAAAAACACTATTGGTGACCAAGAAGGAATAGAGTTTCTCTACCGTCCTGATTTCTAGTGTCTGGCGCTTTCTCACATTTGCAAGGATTTCTGCAAGAAAACGCAGAGATCGTTCGTCATTTGCGTCTACCCACCAGCTTCAGGAGATATCATGCAAGTATTCATCACCTCAACACACCACTCCTCCCCCAGCTTTTCTGGGGGTTTTTATTCGCGCTTTTTCGCCAAACAACTCGGCTTCTGATACCTCTACATATGCTGCCGGTAGCGCGAAAGGATACTTTTCCAGGGCTATCCACAATAGCCGACGGCGCTGACACGCCTCCAGAGGATAGAATGCAGTTTCTGGTGTCGGTTAGGGATCCCATCATGGCCAAAAGCTCACACCTGGGCAACCGCCAAGTAGCGCGACGGCTAGCTGATTGCCCCCGTAGTGGCATTTTTACCGACGGAGGATGTTCTCCCAATCCAGGGCCAGGGGGATGGGCGGTGGTGGTGGTTGAGGATGACCAGATTGTGGATGAGTTTTACGGAGGGGATCCCGCCAGCACCAACAACCGCATGGAATTGACCGGTCTCATTCGGGCCTTGCAATACTGCCGCGATACCCAGGACAACTGCATGGACACCATCTACAGCGACTCCCATCTCTGTGTGCAGACCTACAACGATTGGATGGAGCGCTGGGCAGCGCAGGGGTGGCGACGGCGTACGGGGCCGGTGGAAAACCTGGACTTGGTGCAAGAGCTGTATCAACTGAAACGGCAGTGCCCGCAGGTGCGGGTGGTCTGGATCCCGGCCCACCGAGGTCTGCGCTGGAACGAATATGTGGATGAGCTGGTTGCCCGCGCCCGACCCAAGTAACTAATTTCTACAGAATTTCGGCGGGCGGGCCTGGGATCACAGACAGCCTTCGAGTTCATCGCTTATGCTCAAGAGGACGGCTCGTTGCAGGTGTGGTATGCAAGCCCAACTTTATCGTCGCCCCCGTCCGTTCTCCCTGACATTGATGGCGGTGGGGGGCTCTTGGCTTTTGGGCTCCTGCCAGCTTAGGGCACCCCAGGTGCAGTTGCCCGGCGATGTTCTGCCGGAGACGGCGCTGGTTCCCCAATCGGCACCCCTAGTGTTGGCCTTTTCCACCAAACCAGAAGAGGCGCTGCGTACCCACCCTGACCTTTTGGCCCGTTGGGAGAGCTGGACGGCAGAAGCTTGGGCCAGCACCGGCCAGGAGTTCTCCCGCGAGGAGATCCAGACCTGGGCCGGGGATCAATTCACACTGGCGGTGGTGATCCCCAACCTGGTGCCGGGGGCTGCGGAGCCGGTGCCTGGGATCCTCTTTGGAGCCAGCACCCGCAACGCCGATCTGTCCAGGCAATTCCTGGCCCAAGTGCGGCAACAGGCAGAGGCGGAAGGGGCCAACTTCGAGCAGCGCCAGGAGCAAGGGGTGACTCTCTACGTGCAAACCAATGGGGAGCCGGGCCAGCGATGGGTGACTGCGGAGTTTGGCAGCCGTTTCGTGGCCCTGGCCAACGATCCCAAGGTGATGGAGCAGGCGATTGCTGTCTATCGCGGCCAGGCGGAGCCCATTAGCCGCGCCGAAGGCTTCCGCACTGCCGTGGGCGATCTCTACCAGAAGCCGGGCACCTTGGCTTTTGCCTACTTCAACTTCCAGGCTTTGCAGGAGGATCCCGAGTCTTTCCGAGATTGGACGCGGGACTGGGATCCGGCGGAGCTGGGATCCCTGCAGCCGCTGCGCTCTTTGGCTATGGCTGCCCACTGGCGGGAGCAGGGCCTGCAGACGCGCCTACTCACCCAACTGGATCCCCAAACCCCGCTGCTGGGCAAGTGGCAGACTGCCCGGGGCGAGCTGATCCAGCGGTTGCCCGGCAATGCCCTGCTGGTAGTCACCACCCAGCAGGTTGCCCAACGCTGGCAAGCGGCTGTGGCGGAGCTGGAAAAGGATCCCCAGGCCAAAGAGTCCCTGGATGAACTGCGGGCCGAGTTCCGCACCAACACCCGCCTGGATCTGGATCGAGACCTGATGGCTTGGCTGGATGGGGAGATGGCCTTGCTGGTGGCGCCCGATGCCCAGGCCCACCCCCTCTTGCAAGGCATGGGGGCGGCTTTGATCATCGAGAGCAGCCAAAAAGACAAAGCCAACGCGGCCCTGGCCCAGTTGGATCGGCTGGCTCAGGAGTCGGGCGCGCGAGTAACGGAAGCCGATGGCCAGGTAACCTGGGCGGATCCCTTGTTTAACCGTCCGCTTCTAACCCGTGCCTGGGAAGGCAACTACCTGATGGTTACCACCAGCACGGCGGCGCTGCAAAGCCTTGCCCAGCGCCAGGGCCATCTGCTTCCTCAAACCGAGCCGCTGAAAACCCTCTACAACCAGTTGCCCAAGCCCAACTACGGCTACTTTTTGCTGAATTGGCGAGGCCTCCGCACGGTGCTGGAAGCCGCCTTGCCGGGTGGGCTGGCCAACGTAGAGCCGGAAGCCCGTGAGCTGCTGACCCGCATCGATGGGATAGGGATCACCAGCTACCCCGCCGGGGAGCATGCTTTTGGGCTGGAGCTGCTGGTTACCGTGCCGCCCCAGCCACAGCCGTAAGCTCCTTCTCCCCTCCCCCAGAGGGAGAGGGGGGGGGTGAGGGCTACAACCGGATCAGGCCGTAGGTGAGGGCATAGCGCACCAGCTCGGTGCGGCTGCTGGTGCCCGTCTTGTTGAGGAGGCGGGTGACGTATTTTTCCACGTTGCGCACGCTGGTTTGCAGTTGTTTGGCAATTTCTTTGTTCATCAGACCTTCTGCTACCTTCTCCAACACCTGCTGTTCCCGCGGCGTCAGCTCCACCTTAATCGGTGGGGGTAAAGGAGTTGAGGTGGGGGGCTGAGAGGGACTGGTCGGGGGGAGAGTTCGCTCCGACAGCAGGGCGCGAATCGAGGCCAGCTCGCGGGCCACCACCTCCGAAGGGCTGGCCGCGCGCGAGCGCTCAATGAGATTGGAGACAATGGCCACCAGCTCTTCCGGATCGAAGGGCTTGGGCAAGTAGGCATCGACGCCGGCCCGGTAGCCCTGAATGCGGTCGGCGGTCATCCCTTTAGCGGTGAGGAACACCACCGGCAGATGGCTGTAGGGCTCGAGTTTTCGCAATTGCGCCAAAAATTGGTAGCCGTCCATGCCCGGCATCATGATGTCGGAGATAATTAGCTGGGGCTGGGCCGTGCTGAGCAGTTGCAGAGCCTGCTGGGCATTGGCAGCCGGGATCACCTCAAAGCCGCTGTCTTCTAGGTAGGCTTGCACTGCTTCCCGCAAGCCTGGCTCGTCATCTACCAACAAAATGCGGGCCCGTGCCGAGGCAGGTTCCAATTTGGCTTGAGCGGAGGGGGCCATTGGGCAGCTCCTGGATAGCTTCAAGATTTTGGCTGGGAGAAACATCCCTGCTCACATTTTCAAGCCCTACTGGGCCGTGGGCAATCTGAGGCGGAAGCAGGAGCCCTGGGGGGAGCTTTCCACCTGGAGATCTCCTCCCATTTGGGTGGCTAAGTCGCGGCTAATGGCCAACCCCAGCCCCTGCCCAGGCTTGGTGAGATCAGCGCGAAAAAACGGATCGAAGATCCGCTCCAGGTTCTCGGGATGGATGCCGGGGCCGTTATCACAGACGGCGATCCACACCTCTTGGCGAGAGGAGGCGCTTGAGCCTCTCGCTTCCTCGGTGAGCTTGACCTCCACCCTGAGCTGGATGTCGCCGGGGGGCGGGGTGTACTTGCAGGCGTTGTCGATTAAGTTATCCAACACCTGGCGCAGGGCGCGGGGATCCGCCTGTACCGGCGGCAGGGAAGGGGGAAGAACGGCCTGAAAGCGATGTCCCTGTGCTTCCGCCAGAGCCTGATAGATGGGGATCCACTCCCGGAGCAGGTCGGCCAAGGCAAGTGGCCGCAGGTGGAGAGGGGCTGGGATCCCGTCCAAGCGCTCGAGCTCCGCCAGCAGATCCTGCAGATGCCTGCACTCTTGCTCAATGCTGAGGCCAATCCAATGGTTGCGATCGTCGGGGGGCAGACGCTTTTGCAACAACTTGGCCAACGTGCTCAGGGCAGTTAGAGGATTGCGCATCTCGTGGAGCAAGGTGGAGAGCTGCTGGGCAGATAGGGTGATCCCCCCGCCAGGCCTGGGATCCCCGCCCCCACAGACGGGCTCAGGCTCTGGGTGAGGTTCGGCAACTTTTTTCGCTCTCGGCATGGATCCCCTCTCTCAACTCTCCTGGAGCAAGCAAATCGATCCTAGCCCCATCCTCCCTGGGATTTGCCACTTCAGACCGGCTCCAGGCCGGCGGACTAGAGCTGGCGAGGTAGGTAGATGTTGAGGATTTCCCCCCGATGGGCGCGGTGGCGCACAGTGAGGTAGCCCCCCAAGGCGCGGAACAGGGTTTGGGTAACTGCCAGGCTGAGGCTAACGGCGCCTGTATCTGGCTGTACCACCAACAACTGCCCAATTGCTTGCGGCGATTTGGGCTCTGGAGCAGCAGCGGTGCTGCTCCCTTCTGGGGTGTCCACTTGAAATTGCAGTTTGACCAGCTCGCCAGCGCTAACCAATTGGGCGCGAATGTGGCTGCCGGCAGGGGTGCTGCGGGCAAGACGGTCGATCATCCCGAACAGCACCGCCTCCAGCGCCTTGGGATCGCTAACTACATCGGGCAGCTCATCAGGGATCTCCAGCTCCAGGTGGGATCCCCGCCGTTCCACCTGTTCCTGCCAGCGGGGCAGGTTTTGCCGCACCAAGTCCACCAGCGCAATCGGCTCCAGTTGCAACCGACGTCCCTCGCCTGGCGTGGCAGCGGACATGACCGTTTCTGTGGCCTGGAAAAACAGACCGAAACGGTTGATCTGCTCAGTACACTCGCGGTCGATCTTCTCCACGTATTCCCGCACCCGCGGTGGCAGGTCGCGCCGCTTCAGGATGAGGCTGACCAAGGTGCGGATGGTGCTGAGGGGCGTCTGGATCTCGTGGATGAGAGCCCGCAACAACTCCGCCTCCGAGAGGCTGCTGACTTGCTCTGGCTCGGCTTGGGGAGCGGAGGAGCGGCGGTGGGCGGGAGGCGCAGGCGCTGGCGAGGAAGCGGAAGATGAAGAAGCCGGGATCTGCCTTGCTGCTGGTGGCGGTGGAGGCGCAGGGGCAGCCTCCTGTTCTGCCCTGGCAGGGGGCAGGCAGGCGGGTGGGGATCCAAACTCGGCCAGGTTACCCAGCAGAAGGAAGCTGCTGAAGCGGGCCAACACCCGTACATGCGGCTTCATCAGGGGATAGCGGCGAGCCAACTCCTGCCAAGCGGCGAGCCGGTCTGGCCTGCCCTGTTGAACCCGTTGCTCCAGGCTCTGCCAGGCTCGTCGGATCACCTCCGGCTCGAAAGATACCATCATCCCCCTTTGCCGGGTGTGGGGATGGTAACCCTGGGCGGCTACTGCCGAAAAAACAGGGGTGAGCAGCAACAGAAAAGGCTCCTCCACCAGTGGATCCCGCGGCAGCAGAGGGATCACCGTCTGCCCAGGGGTGAGGATTGACTCAGGGGAAAAATCCGGGCTGAACAACCAGGGGGTTTCCCGTGCCGGCTCCCAAGAACGGCGGGGAGGATGCAGCGCATCCATGGGCAGGGGCAGTTGGGGCAAGGGATCCCGCACCACCCAAGGGGGCCACCAGGAGACTGGCCCCCCGATCACCACTCCAAACTGTCCCACCTCTTGCCATAGCTGGAGCAGGGCTGCCACCGTCTGCTGCCAAGAGCGCTCCCCCGCCCCCGGCAACCATTCTGGCAAGGGTAGAGCAGCCCACAAGGCTTCCATCAAGGACAGAAATCGGCGGCTGTTCACGGATCCCTTTGATCCCACCCTTCCCCTGTAGGCTAGCGGTTGTGGTGCTCCCAGGACAGCGGAAAACCTCACCTTCTCCAGGGCGGATCCCCGCCTTGCTCACCCAATCCGTCCATCCGGCAGGGTTGCCCCGCGCAGGTTGGCTCCCACGAGGTTGGCCGTGCTGAGGTCGGCGCGGGTGAGGATGGCCCCGCGGAGATCGGCATTTTCCAGGTTGGTGCGGCCCAGATAGGCATCCACCAGGCTCGCTGATTTCAGATCGGCCCCGGCTAGGTTGGCCCGACTCAGATCCGTCCGCGCCAGCTTGGCCGAGCGCAGGCAGGCGGCGGAAAGATCTGCTCCCGCCAGATCCGCCTCGCTGAGGTTGGCCTCCGTCAAGTTGACCTGGCTGAGCATAGCTTCCTTCAAATTGGCCCGCCCCATCTGCACCCCCTGGAGGTCTGCGCCCAAAAAGGAAGCCCTTCTCAGGTCGGCGTTGCTGAGGATGGCCCCGCGCAAACAGGCTCGCTGCAGGTTGGCTCCCTGTAAGTGGGCTCCAATTAAACTGGCCTCTTTGAGATTGGCCCCGCTCAGGTCAGCTCGCGTCAAATCTGCTCCCGCCAGGTTGGCCCCGCTCAGGTCGGCGCGGCTGAGATTGGCGTTGCGCAACACCGCTCCCCGACGGCTCTCGAATCGCAAGTTGGCCCCCCGCAGGCAAGCCCCCCCCAAGTTGGCGCTGGTGAGGTTAGCCCAGCGCAGATCCGCATCCAGCAGATTGGCATCCAGCAGCAGGGCCAGGGTCAGGTTGGCCCCATGCAAATCTGCCCCCTGCAAAGTGGCGCCGTGCAACTGGGCATCTCTGAGATCCGCCTCGCTCAAGTCCGCCTGGCTGAGGTTGGCCCCCCCAAGGTTAGCTCCAACGAGGTTGGCCTTCTGCAGCTTGGCCCGCCCCAGAAAAGCAAAGATCAAATTGGCGCTGTGCAGGTCGGCTTGTGAGAGATCCACCCCGATTAAATCGGCCCGGCTTAGATCCAGGGCGGCTAGGTTTTCGCCCGCAAAGTTAGTGCGTCCTGCCCGGTAGAGGCGGAGCAGCTCCTTGGCATCCATAGGCAGAGAGGGGGGATCTGAACTGGTGGACATTCTAGAAGAAAATCACGATGTTTCCCTACCGCTCTGCGCCGCCCTCACCCCAGCCCCTCTCCTTTTGGGAGAGGGGAGTTAGAGCGGCGCATTGGCGACAGGGTATGGAATCCGAAGTCGATGGCTATGAGTGCTAGACGGGATCCCCAACAGGGGGTTTGGCCCTCAAACCAGCCCGAACAGACGGCGCTCTGCCTCTTCCATACGTTCCAACAGAGCCGCAAATTTCGTAGAGATCTCCTCCACTTCCTGCAAAAAGGTGCGCAACGTCTGGTACTTGAAAACCAAGGCTTCTTCTAGGGGACGGCTCTGGAACTGTTCGTCCAATGCCTGGCCCAGCTCGCTCAGGGCATTTTCAATGGCGGTTTTGATCGCGCCAATGCTGCGCCGCACCAAGCGCATCACTTCCTGCTCCAACTGGGGCTTTTGGCGGGCCAGCTCGCTGGTGGCCAGCACCTGCCGCAGAGCGGCATAGGGATCCCCCAACTGAAGCGGCATCTCGGCCATCTCTCCTGGCTGTCCCCCACTGCCAGCGGGCCGCAGCAAACTCCACTCCGATTGCTCCAGCTTACTCAGGATCCCTCTGAACAGGGCAGCGGATCCCTCTACGTCTTTCAGAAGGCCGCGCAGCACCTGGTGTTTGAGGCTCAGGTATTGGGCCGGAGCCTCGTCCTGCAGCCCCTCATCCAGGGCGTTGCCCAACTCGCTCAGGGTGTTCTCGATGGTGGCCATCAGGGATCCAGCGCTACGATGCAGCAGTTGGCGGCAGGGTTCTGGAAGCTCTGGCGCCAGGACGGCAGGGGCAGAAAAAGCAGGGGGCTCGGCTATTGCTTTCCCATCGTTCGGAATTTCGGACTCCAGCCAGGTGATGTGACTGGACTCCGTCCCGCCGGTGCCGACGGCATTTTCCCCATTGAGCCAATCGAGATCGGCGGCACAGCTCTCGGCAGCTAACCCCCCACCAGCCATCGTTTCTTGGGACACGTAAACGTAGAGGGGCTGCAGCATCTGCAGCACGGCGTTAGCTGCTTGGCTATCCTGCTCCGGTTCCTGGAGCTGCTGCACCGCCTGTTGCAGCCGCGCTTCCAGCTCCTGCGGGGAGTTGCAGGCGTCGTAAAGGGCTCTGAGCAGCTCGTCGAGACTGTAGCGCCGTAGGGCCGCCAACCCTTGCACAGTGGGCTCTAGCTTGTGGTGCAAAGCTGTGAACAAAACCAGCTTGGCCCGCAAGGGACTTGTCTGCTGCATCACCCCTGCCCGCAACTCGAACGGGTCGTAGTCTTGCTTGTGCAGTTGTAGGCCACCGTATCCCAGAGGTAAGCTGGGCGCAGGCGCCACCCAAGCGGGCAGATCTCCGACTGAAGCAGTCAGAGGGCTGCCGGGCTCCGATTGAGACTGTTGGTAGAGGGGCTGGAGCTTGCTCAGGAGCATTTTGGCGACGCGGGCGTATTCAGCCTTCTTGTTGATCTGGTTGATGGCGTTGCGAAAACACTGGCCCAGAGCCTCAAGCGTGGCGTGCTCTCGGCAGAGCTGCTCCAACAGCGCCTTCAATTCCTCCTCGTTCAGCTTGCTGGCATTGCTTTCCCAACTGCGGGTGCAGGTGAAGTAAACCAACTTTTTCACCCGGTCTGCGTACCCGTCCCGCTGCACTTCTTGCACGACAAGGCGAAGGGGATCCGAGACTGCCATAGGGAGCTGCCCAGCGGAGGTGCGTGTATCTAAAACTACTAGGAAGGCTCCTCTGAGGCCCTTCACGATGGCTTTTCTGAAAAGCATGGCCTGCGAGGTACTACCATCATGAGGCAAGCGGCTGGGGCGATCAACCGCTGCCAAAAACCCGGCCGTCGGCAACAGCTCCCAAGAAAAGCTATGTCCAGATTCAACCGTTCTGCTGGCCGAGCTCGGGATCGGACAGGGTCTGGCGGCCCTGCTTTCGAGAAGAGGGTCGATGCCGCGGGAGAAGACCTCGGCTGCTCTTTTCCCCGTAATGCTTGGAGAAGATAGGGTAGGCGTCCTGGCGAGGGGGGGCGGAATCCATCGATTGCGCCTCCTGAAGTTCGTGTAAAAGCTGCAAGTAGAACGCTCGCCGCTCCCAGTCCAGCTCCCGCAGCCCACAGCCCGGCTCCCGATCGTGCAAGCAATCGCGAAACTGACAGGTGCCCAGCCGCTCCCTGACTTCGGGAAAGCAGCCAGCTAGCTGCAAAGGTGCAACGGGTGGGATCCCTTCGCCGGCATTGAAGCCGGGCGAATCGGCAATCCAACCGCCCTCCGGCAAGGGAAACAGCTCTACGTGGCGGGTGGTGTGCCGCCCCTGGCGCAACTTCTCCGATACTGCCTGGGTGGCCAGCCGCGCCTCCGGCAGCAGCCGATTGAGCAAGCTGGATTTGCCCACCCCTGAGGGGCCGGCCACCACCGAAATCTGATCCCGACAGCGGCGGCGCAGCTCGGGGATCCCTGCCTCAGTAAGGGCACTGACCAATAGAGGCTCATACCCCCACCGCTGCAGACGCTGTCGCCAGCTCTCTGCCACCGCCGCCTCTACACAATCGCACTTGTTGAACACCACCTGAACCCGCAGGTGGCTGGCCTCAGCCTGTACCAGCAGACGGCTGAGGGCATTGGGCTCGGGCTCCGGATCCACTAGAGCCACCACCACCAAGACTTGGGTTATGTTGGCGATGGCCGGTCGAGGCAACTGAGTTCGCCGCGGCAGAATGGCCTCAATTGCCCCCCGCTCCGGCCAGAGAGAGTCGGCAACCGGCGGCAAGCTAACCTCCACCCAGTCCCCCACCATCACCTGCTGCCCCATCTTTTTCAGCTTGGCCCGAGCAGTGCAGAGAAGCTCAGCCGGCATCGGCTTTTGGGCCGGGAAATGCGCCTCGATCTCAGGAAAAAGGGCAGCTAGCTCAGGATCGATGCGCACGCGATAAAAGTTGGCCTGGGCGGCGCGCACCCAGCCGGTGCAGGCGGATCCCTGACCCCCCTCTCCGGCGGCCTGTCCCGCTCCATCCCAGCTCAGGTGGCTCATGCCGAGTCCCCGCGGCGCACCCAGAGGATGTGATGCCCCTCCGGCGCAGCTTGTTGGCCTTCGATGCGATGGCCGGCCATCGCCAAGCTATTGGGCACCTGCTCCAGCGGCTCCCCCGCATCCAGCCACAGCTCCAAAAGCTCCCCCGGGGCCATGCGTTCCAGGCGTAGCTTGGCCCGCACGTAGTTAAGCGGGCAAGGGATCCCGCGTTGATCCAGAACCAGCTTCACCTCCTGGGGGGGAATTGCCTCCGCCGTCATTCTTCTTCTCGCTCTCGGTTGCCGGGCATTTGGGCCAGCCCCCGCAACAGCCCGCCCAAGAAACCGTCCCGCTTGTTGATGCGTTCCCCATGCAACTCGGCCAGGCGCAGGAGCAGTTCCCGCTCTTCAGGGCTGATGCGGGTGGGAATCTCCACTACCAGGGTGATTTTGTGGTCGCCCCGCAACATCGGATTGCCAAGGCGAGGTACCCCCTTGCCCTCCAGAGTTAACACCGTACCCGGCTGGGAACCCGCCGGAATGGTCAGCTCCACCTCTTCCTCCAGGCCCGCCTTCGAGTCCACCGTGGGCACTGAGACTTTAGCCCCCAAAATGGCCTGCAAATAGCTCACCCGTACCTCCGAGAGAATGGTAAGGCCATCTCGCTGGAAGTCGGGATCTGGCTCCACAAACAGGTAGACGTAGAGATCTCCCGGTGGGCCACCGCGCCGACCGGCGTCCCCCTCGCCAGAGACCCGCAGACGGGTGCCGCTATCCACGCCGGCAGGGATGTTGATGCGCAGCTTCTTGGTGGTCTGGACCAGCCCCTCCCCATTGCAGTTATAGCAGGGCTCTTCCAGCACCTGGCCGGCACCGCCGCAGGTGGGACAGATCGAGACCTGGGTAAAATTGCCAAAGGGCGTGCGGGTGGCCCGCCGCACCTGACCAGCACCACCACAGGTGGGGCAAACTTTCACATTTGTGCCGGGCTTAGCCCCGCTGCCCCCACAGACCGGGCAGACCTCCAAGTGGCTGATGCGAATTTGCTTTTCGCCCCCAAAGATGGCCTCAAGAAACTCCAATTTTAGGTCAAAGCGCAGGTCATCCCCGCGTACCGGCCCCTGGCGGCTGCGGCTGTAGCCAACTCCCCCTCCCGCAAAGTTGGTGAAGAAGCTCTCGAAAAGGTCAGCGAAGCCACCGATTCCGGCAAAATCCTGGAACCCGCTGGCTGCTGCTGCTCCGCTTAGCCCTGCCTCGCCATAGCGATCGTAGCGAGCCCTCAGCTCGTCATCGGAGAGCACCTCATAGGCGCGGTTGATTTCCTTGAAGCGATCCTCAGCCCCTGGCTCTTTGTTGACGTCAGGGTGATACTTGCGGGCCAGCCGACGATAGGCGCGCTTAATCTCTTCCTTGGAGCTATCACGGCTAACCCCCAAGATTTCGTAGTAGTCACGAGCCATAGAAGCGCTTCAGAGAACAAGGATGGAATGACGCCGGAAACACAGCTTAACGAATGGCCCAGGCAACGCCCCCTGCCCTGCCCCAGAGCTGAACAAAAGCCTTCGCCGAGCATTCTCAGCGGGTGCCATAGATCTCACTCCCCATCTCCAGGAGTACAGCCCGCAGCTCTTCCATTGCGTTCCGTAAAGTTGCTAAGTCTACGTTATCATCTGCCAGCAGCGCCCTCAATGTGCCCGCCGCCTGCGCCCCCCGCTGGAGGCGGATCTCGCTAAGGCGACTGCCGTGCTCCTGCAGGGTCTTCTCGTAGTTGTAGAGCAGGCTGTCCGACTGGTTACGGGCCTCCACCAACTGCCGCCGGCGCTGATCTTCTTCGGCGTAGGCCTCGGCTTCCCGACGCATCCGCTCGATCTCGCTGCTGCTCAAGCCGCCGTTGTTGGTGATCTTGATGCTCTGCTCGATCCCCGTCCCCTTCTCGCGGGCCGAGACCTTCAGAATGCCGTTGGCATCGATATCAAAGGAGACTTCGATCTGGGGCACCCCCCGGGGAGCTGGCGGGATCCCGGTCAGTTGAAAGCGGCCCAAGGTCTTGTTGTCCTTGGCCATGGCCCGCTCCCCCTGCAAAACGTGAATCTCCACCACGCTCTGGCCGTCGGTGGCCGTAGAGAAGATCTGAGTTTTGCTGGTGGGAATGGTGGTGTTGCGCTCAATGATGCGGGTGAATACCCCGCCCAGGGTCTCCACACCAATGGAGAGGGGAATCACGTCCAGTAGCAGCAGGTCTTTCACTTCTCCGCCCACCACCCCTGCTTGGATGGCCGCGCCAAGGGCTACGGCCTCGTCGGGGTTGACGGAGCGATCCGGGTTTTTTTTGAAGATTTGCCGAATCTTCTCCTGAACAGCGGGAATGCGGGTAGAGCCACCCACCAGCAGCACGCGGTCGATATCCTCAGGGGAGAGGCCGGCATCCCGCAAGGCTTGCTCGGTGGGCTCGACAGTAGCTTCCACCAGATCCCGCACCAACTCCTCAAACTTGGCGCGGGTCAGCTCCACTTCCAGGTGTTTGGGCCCGGAGTCGTCGGCGGTGATAAAGGGCAGGTTGATGAGCGTAACCTGGGTGCTGGACAGCTCAATTTTGGCCTTCTCGGCTGCCTCCCGCATCCGCTGCAAGGCCATGCGATCCCGGGAAAGATCGATCCCTTCCGTCTCCAAAAACTGGCGGTTGAGCCAATCGACAATTCTCTGATCAAAGTCATCGCCGCCCAGATGGTTGTTGCCGGCGGTGGCTTGCACCTCGAACACGCCGCTGCCCAGTTGCAGCACCGAGACGTCGAAGGTGCCGCCACCCAGGTCGAAAACCAAGATGCGCAGATCTTGATCTTGTTTGTCCAGCCCGTAGGCCAGGGCGGCCGCCGTCGGTTCGTTGATGATGCGCAATACCTCCAGTCCGGCAATGGTGCCCGCGTCTTTGGTGGCCTGGCGCTGGGCATCGGTAAAGTAGGCGGGAACGGTGATCACGGCCTGGGTCACCGGCTCCCCCAGATAAGCCTCCGCATCGGCCTTCAGCTTTTGCAGAATCATGGCGGAGATCTCCTGGGGTGTGTAGGCGCGATCCTGCACCACCACCTCCACCATGTTGTCCCGGCCGGGGATGACTTTGTAGGGAACTCGCTTCCGTTCTTCTTCGGTTTCGGCAAAGGTGCGGCCGATGAAGCGTTTGATGCTGAAGATGGTATTTTCCGCGTTGGTAACCGCCTGACGCTTGGCCAGTTGACCCACCAGGCGGACATTGTTCTTGGCAAAGCCGACGATGCTGGGGGTGGTGCGCCCTCCTTCGGCATTGGTGATCACCACAGGCTGCCCCCCTTCCAAAACCGCCACACAACTGTTGGTGGTTCCCAGGTCAATCCCGATGACTTTGCCCATACCGCTCTCTCCCCGTGCGTCAAATCCCAACCCAAGACGGATGCCACGGATCTCAACTTATTAAGAGCATTCTGCCCAGAATCCCGCAGAAACCTTCAGGCAGCGCTTCCGCCTCCGTAGCTTTACTGTAGCCTTTCTGGGGATGGATAGGCTCTGCTTGTCAAGGTTCGAGAGAGCAGTTTTGCTAAGGGTTTGGAGGGTTTTGGGGAGAGGTAGGAGTACTTTCGGGGCCAGTCTCGGCATCAGCCGTTGTGCTTGGGGAGGAAGGCTCAGGGTTTGGGCTGCCCGACGAGACAGCCACCATGGCATGGCGAATCACCAAGTCCCCCAGCTTGTAGCCCGGTTGATATTCAACGACCACCACATCTTCGGGGTACTCGCTGCTGGGCTGGCGGGCTATGGCCTCGTGCAGGTTGGGATCGAAGGGCTGGCCTACCGATTTCATGCGGGATACGCCCATCTTTTTCAAGCATTCCACTAGCAAGCGATAGACGCTTTGATAGCTGTTGTGGAGCTCCCGCTCGCGGTCGGTCTCCAGCTTCAACTGCTGCTGCGCCCGCTCAAAGCTATCCACAACAGGCAGGATCTCCAGCACAAATTTCTGCCGTTCTTTTTGGCTGAACTCCTCTTTTTCCCGCTGGGTACGCCGTCGGTAGTTCTCAAAATCGGCGTAGAGGCGTATGTAGGACTCTTCCTTCTCTTTCAGTTGCTGGCGCGTTATTTCCAACTCCTGCTGGAGCTGCTTTAAGGTTTCGCTGAGATCTTGAGAAGCCTCAGCGCTGGCTTCGCCGGAGGAGGTGCCAGCTTCCGCTTCACGGTCTTCCAGAATCAGCTTCTCCAGCTCTGCCTCCACGTCGATTTCCTCTTCCTGGAGTTCAGGATAGGTATCTTCTGGGGGCATCGGTTGCTTTTCTTCAGCAGTCATGGGTTATGTCGACAAGCGTGAGCAATAAGCAGCAACGTCGGGTGCCCACAGTTTGGCAGTCTCAAAACCATCGCCGCCATTAGCCAAACTGGGCTCTGTGCTGATCGTATTCTACCGACTCCTCTACCAGCCAGTTAAGGTTCCTGTTGTTCTAGCCTACCAGCAAGCTGTCCTGAGGCTGGCCCAAACACTGGGGAAAGTAGATCTCGGCCAAGTTGGGAATGAGGTGCCAGTTGTGGCTGTAGATGGGCTGGATGGGGGAATGGGTGTGAATGTGGCGGGCGAGAAAGTCGCGGATACTGTCGGCGGAGATCCAGAGGGTTTGGGCTTCTTGGAACATGCTGTAGCCCCCCCCACCGCCGGCGCGGTAGTGGTTGATGGCCAGGCGAAAGGTCTGATCCGGCTGCACCGGTTGGCCGCGAAATTGTAAGGTCACCAAGCGCTCGCCTACGGGGCGGGTGAGATCGAAGCAGTAGTCGATGCCGTGGTAGAGGTCGAAGGTGTAGCCGCGGGCTTCGGGGGCGACGACAGCGGCGGGATCCGCCGGGAGATGCTCGGGATCCAATTGGCGAAAATACCCAGCCGTCTGCTCAAGAGCGCGTCGCAAGATGTCGCCGGTGATCTCCAAGATGCAGAGGGTGTTGTCGTAAACGGTGAGGCTGTAGGCGTCTTGCAAAAAGACGGGGCCCGCTGCCAGGCCGGCACTGCTGCAGATGTTGACCAGGGAGAGCTCCGCCGAGAGGCCGGCCTCCCGTACCGCCTGCAATTGGGCCTGATGCAGGAGCTCTGCTAGGGGATTGGCCCCCAACCGGGCTGCCAGCCCACCGCGGTAGGCACAACGGGCGTGGCCAATGGGCTGGCGGATGTAGCGCAAGGTAGCTTGGTGGTAGGGCTCGGTGAGGGCCAACAGTTGCGGATCGGCCGGGATCCCTTCTGCAGCCAGCAACTGGGCGGTTTTCCCGACAACTTGCCAGCGTCCGCCGTGGCGCTCCAGCTCCAAAGACACGTGGGAAAGGTGGCTGCCCCAGTAGCCGGGCTGCACCACCAGGGCCTTGGCTCCCCCCAGGCCGGCAATGGTCTGGTGGGTATGGCCGGAGAGGATGACGTCGATGCCCTCCAGCTCTGCCAGGGCCAGCAGCTCGTTTTCCCCCCTCAGGCTTTTGTTGCTGGTCCAGCCGGAGCGATCTGGGTTGTGCCAGTGCTCTGGGGTGCGCAAAGGGGGCAATTGGCTGGGGCCGCTGTGCAGAATCAGCACCAACACGTCCACCTGGGGCCGCAACAGCGACAGGTAGTGCTGGGCAGTTTCCAGCAGAGGGGCAAAGCGCAGCCCCGCGATGTAGTCGGGCCGCTCCCAGGTGTCGATGCGGGGGGTGGTCAGCCCCAGCAGGCCGACGCGGATCCCGGCCACTTCTCGGATTAGATAAGGCCGAAACAGGGGATCCCCATTTTGGCGGAGGATGTTGGCGCAGAGGGTGGGACAGCGGAGATCGCTCACAAAATCCTGCAGAACCTGGGGCCCAAAGTTAAAGTCGTGGTTGCCCGGCGTGAAGGCGTCGTAGCCGAGGGCGTTGAGGGCGTGAGCCACAGGATGGGGGGAGACCCGCTCCACCTGGGCATAGTAGGTGCCCAAGGGGGATCCTTGAATGGTGTCGCCGCTGTCAACTAGCAGGACGGGATCCTCGCTGGCTGCTCGCACGCGCTTGATCAGAGTGGCCAGCTTGGCCAGGCCGTGCTCTGCGGGGCTCCCGGTAAAGTAGTTCCAAGGGTGCAGGTTGGCGTGGAGATCGGAAGTGTGGAGAATTGTTAACCGCATTCTAATATCATAACCGAAGCGAAAACTCCCATCCAAGCTCCCGTTTTCTGGGGAAGGGGGCTGTCACCTCAGCAAAAACAGCACCTGCACACAGCCCACCAAAAAACCCAGCAGCCCCCCCAGGTTGACGATGGCCTGCAGTTCTTGGCGCACAATTTGTTGGATGGCCTGCTCCAGCTGGGCGGGGGAAGTGGCGTTCACTTTGTCGGCAATCACCTGATCCAAGTTCAACACCGGGATCACCTGCATCATCAAGGATTCCAGATCCCGCTCCAGGTAGCGCTCCAGGATCAAAGCCAGGTCGGCGCTGATCTGATCGATGGAGGTGATCAACGCCTTGGAGTTGCGCAGGCGACCCAACACCAGGCTGGCCACTTTTTCCCAATCGATGCTCTCCCCCAGCCCCTTGATAACCTCTGGCCCTTGGCTGCGCAGGTAATCTTGGATCCCATCGCGGAGGGCACGACGCAACTGACGTACGGCGGAAACCGGCAGGTTTTGCAGGGAGAGGTTCTGCAGGATCTCGGTCAGGCGGCGGGGGGCGTTGATGTCTTTGAGCAGATCTTCCAAGATGGCTTCTGCCCCTTCCGGCTCCTCCAGGCAATAGGTGCGCAGGCGCAGTAGGGCGTTTTTGAGGCCAAACAAGTTGGCCACCACCCAGTAGGAGCCGGTGGCCCGCTCGCGAAATTCTTCATCCAAAGCTTCGATGTTGCGATCGGTGAGAAAGTCCACCAGGTTCTGCCGCAACACCTTGGGAGGCAGCGCCTGCTTCAGGATCCACTCCGAGAGCTGCCGGGCTTGCTCAGCGTTGAGGCGCAGCTCCAGGAGCACCTGGTCGAACAGTTGGTTGATCGGCTCCTCGAGAAAGGTTTCTTGGCGGGCGAGCACCTTCACCAGGCGGGGCAGCGACTCGTTAAACAGATCGGCCAAGATGCGCGCTAGCACCTGAGCGGTTTGCTGCTGTTGCTCGGGGTTTTGCAGCCGATCCAGCGCCACCCCCAGCAGCCAGCGGATCCCAGCCTGCATGCGCTCGGTTTGCAGCAGTTTGCGGGCCAAGTTGTGCAGCTCCTCTGGCGTGAGCAGGGATCCCATGATGGTTTTGGCAATCTGCTTGGCCAGGCGGGGCTGGTTCTGCGGGATCAAGCCGGGAGTGAAGGGGATGCGCCAGCCGAAAACCCGGTAGGGGCGATAGGGCCGGAAGAGCATCTTGATGGCGATGTCATTGGTGAAGTAGCCAATCACCAGCCCGGCCAGCGGGGGCACGAAGTAGGTCCAAAGGGCCATGGAGCAAACTTGGGGGGATCTTCTCTACTCTACCGACCCGCTCCTGCTTGCTTTTTGTCAAGGCTACTGGATGATCAGGCTCTCGGCGAGTTCCAGCTCCACCAGCGTATTGGGCTGCAGCGTCACCACCCGGTCGATGTTGGTACTCCCTGCAGCAGCACCCGCCAGGCCGCCGGCCAAGATGGGCAAAAAGCCCCATCCCCCCGTGAGCACTCCCAAGGCCAATCCGCCCGCCGCCCCATAGCCCGCCCCACGGGCGACGGTAGTGCCCACGTCGGCGTTGCGATCCAATCCGACCGGGAGGGGTGCAGACTGGCCTCTAATGAGATAGGTGGAAGAGCCGATGGTGAGGCGGTTGGCCACAAAGCGGCTGCCGACGACCCGCTCTTGGGGATCGGCGCTCTCCGACTCCCGACCAGAAAACTTGAGTTCTCGGTAGATCGGCTCAAGAGTGCCCCACACCACGCTCCCCGCCGGGATCACCACCTGGCCAAAGCGATCCAGCACCGGCTCGGAGACCTCCAGACTGGTGCTGATGGCCTGGTAAGGCTGAAAAGTAAGGGGGCGGTAAACCGTGAGGGGAATACGGGTGCCCGCCGGCAGCTCGCCCCGCGCAGCCCCGGCCAGGTTCCCCCCTGGACTGAGGTCGGGCCGCCGTTGATAGGAATAGGCCTCGCCTGGCGTAGCCTGTCCACCTGGGGCCGCTTGAACGGGCACCACCGGGATCGGATCCACAGCCGGAGCTGCGGGATCCAGCGGCATTTGTGGCACCTGAGGCACCGGTGGCAGGGGATCAGGGGTGGCAGAGCTGGGGGAAGATGGAGCGCTCAGCAGCGGCAGGGTGGGGACGGGATTCGGCTGAGGAGCTTGGGGAGTAAACTCAAACTGCTGGGCAGCAACTGCAGCCGCCGCCGCAGCCCACCCCACCCCACTCACCAGCCACCCGAAGCCAACCCTTTGCCACGACGGCAAAAACGGCTGCAACGCTGAGCTCATGGATCCCGTCCAGTCACAACTGGCAGTAGCTTAACATCCTGACCAGCTCGTGCCCACTAGATTTAGTAGAGGTTAAGGGGGCGGCGGCCCTTAAAACACTATTGAGACCTGTTGAAGGCCTGGACTGGGTTTTCCCTAGGGGCTAGGGGAAGGAGAGGGGGAAGGCTCCCCGCCAGCCTGGGGACTCGGTGTGGGTGTGGGTTCTGGAGTAGGGGTAGGTGTTGGAGTCAGCGTGGGTGGGGGTGTGGGCGTCGGGGTCAGCTGGGCGGCCCGCACCTGGAAAGACCACTGCTGGATGGCAGTGTTGCCGCTGGGATCGGCAATTTGAACGGCAATCAAGGTTGGTCGATCGCTGGGCAGCGGCTCGGCGGGGGTATAGGTAAAGCCGGTGCGGCTGAGCTGGGCTTGGGCAGTGACATCTACATTGTTCACCAGCAGGGTAAAGCTATTGAGGTCGATCCCCTGGTCATCTTGAAAGCGGGCGGAGATGGCGGGGCGCGGGTTGTCGGTCACCGCTCCGTTGGGCGGGGCCAGGTCGCTGATGGTGGGGAAGGTGGTGTCGGTCACCTGCCCAATGCTGATGGTTTTGTCCGGCAATTGCACCAGGGTCACCAGCCCATTTCGCTCCAGACGGGCGAACACCGGCGCTTCCGAGGCCCGGTCTTGGCTGCGGAAGGTGTAGCTGCCCTCGTATTGGCCAGGGCGGGTTTCCTGCAACGGCAGGTTGTAGGCGATACCGGGGATGGAAAAAGACCCCTGCGCCCCCGGGGATCCCAGCAAATACACCGTCAGGGTGTCCCCCGGTTTGACGGATCCCAGCTCCTCGCGGGCCAAGAAAGTTCTCACTTCCGGCGCGGTAGGCAGCGTTTCCACCAGCGGCTCCACGGGGATGTCCGGCGTAGCCAGGGGCTCAGGGGTGGGGGTAACCTGGGCAAGGAGCTCGGTAGGGATCCCTGGTCTGGGAATGGCAGCTCCCACCGGTGGGTCTAGGCTGGGCACCCGGCCCACCTTGGCCAGCGCTTGGTAGGTAAGAGCCGCCACTTCCCCCCGCGTGGCCACCGCCTGGGCATTCAAGCGGGTGGGATCAGGGTAGAGCACCAACAGCCCTTCTTGAAGTGCTGTCGCGATGGGGGCGCGGGCAAAGTTGGGAACCAAATTGGCATCGCTGAACCCGGCCAGGATGGCGTCAATTTGGCTTGGATCCTCGAGGAGCTTGCCGTTGGTGGCAGCGCGGGTCAGGACAGTAATGGCCTGGGCACGGGTGAGGACCTCGTTGGGACGGAACGTGCCGTCGGGAAAGCCGGAAACATACCCTGCTGCTGCCGCCGCGCCAATAGAGGGAGCTGCCCAACTGGGAATGGGATCGGCAAAGGAGCGTACGGGAACGTTGGTATCCAGCCCAAAAGCTTTGGTAACGATAACGGCAAACTGGGCGCGGGTAATCGACTCATTGGGGCGAAAGGTGCCGTCTGGAAACCCGCCGATGATCTGCCGCTCGTTCAAGCCGGCGATGTACTGGGCGCCCCAGTAGGTGCTGATGTCAGAAAGTTGCGCCCAAGCGGGATCCCCCATCCAAACCAAGCTGCTGCAGCCTACCACCAGAGCTACCGTCTTCCAACCCTGCCAAAGGAAAAGGTTGCGCATTGTTCACACCTCACGATCTGCTGGGAGAGCCCCTGGGAGGTTTGTGAGTTCAAGAGGGGCCAGCTCGGACCTAGTTATCCAAGCCATAGCCCCAGACGAGGAAAGTTCTCAAAAAGTTCTCCTTGGCGGGCTGTTTTGTCGCCTGCTTAGGGTGCAGGATTGGGGTAGCGCTGGTGCACCGCCTCAATCTCCGCCAGGATCTCAGGCGACAGCTCCACCTCCAGGCAACTGAGGTTTTCCTTGAGCTGGGCCAGGTTGGTGGCTCCGAGGATGGTGCTGGTGACAAACCAGCGGCTGCGCACAAAGGCCAAAGCCAACTGGGCAGGGGTCAGGCCGTGCTGGCGGGCAATGCGTACGTAGGCGGCCACGGCCTCTTCCACATTGGGCTTGCGGTAGCGCTGGCCAAAGCCCTCAAACAGGGTCAAACGGGATCCCGGCGGCTTGGCGCCCCCCAGGTATTTGCCCGTCAGCAGCCCAAAGGCCAGGGGGCTGTAGGCCAGCAGCCCCACCTGCTCATGGCGGCAGACCTCTGCCAGGCCCATCTCAAACGTGCGGTTGAGGAGGCTATAGGCGTTTTGAATCGAGACCACCTTGGGCAGGCCCAACTGCTCAGCCAGGTGGCAAAACTCGCAGACTCCCCAGGGGGTTTCGTTGCTCAGGCCGATGTAGCGCACCAGGCCCTCCTGCACCAGTTCCGCCAAGCCCTGCAGTTGCTCGGCAATGGGAACGGTGGGCCGCTCCTGGCTGGGATCGTAAGCCACCCCCCCAAACAGGGGCACATAGCGATCCGGCCAGTGGATTTGGTAGAGGTCGATGTAGTCGGTCTTCAGGCGTTTGAGGCTACCAGCCACTGCCTGCTTAAGATTGTTGCGGCTAATCGAGAGAGACCCGCCGCGGATCCAGTGCCAGGGTCGCCCCGGGCCAGTGATCTTGGTGGCGATGATGAGGCGCTCCCGCGGCTGGTGTTGTAGCCACTCGCCGATGTAGCGTTCTGTGGCTCCCTGGGTTTCCGCCCGCGCCGGCACCGGGTACATCTCGGCGGTGTCGATGAAGTTAATCCCGTGCTCCACCGCGTAATCGAGCTGTTCCCAAGCCTCGGCCAAGGTATTCTGCTGTCCAAAGGTCATGGTGCCCAGACAGATTTCCGAGACCTGCAAAGGGCTGTGGCCAAGCTGGCGGTAGCGCATGGGAACTCCCGATCTCCTAACCCGAGACAGCACACCAGTCCCCATTGTGCCCAAAACTTGCCAGCCCCTGGGATCCCTGCCCCTACTCTTGCTGCAGCACAGGCATGTACTCGCGGTAGATCTGGTTTAGGATTTCCAGGCCAATGCGGGTGCGACTGTCGGGGGGACAGGCCTCGATGGCCGCCCTTACTTGCAAGATGGTCCCCACTGGGTAGGGAGAACGCAGCTCCTCCCGCTTGCCCAAAAACACATCCGTGAAGTAGTCAATCAGCCGCTTGACTTCTCCCATGTCCTTGCGGGAGATGTCCATATCCAAAACGGTGGTCAATTTGGCCCGCATCGCCTGGAAGCTTTGCTGACTGGTGTTGAGGGCCACCCGCTTGGCCAGGCTATCCACCACGATTTGGCTGATCTTCTCTACATTTTGAGTTACAATCTCGAGATGGCGGGCGGCAAAGCGCAGTTGCACTTCATGCAAAAATTGTTCTCGCTCCAGGATTTGGATGCCCTGCTGCTCCAGATCCACTCCGTAGCTTTGCAACTGCTTGTACTGATTCAAAACCCATTGGTTGTAGAACGAATCGGCCAAAACCCGCCAATAGCCGATGATTGTTGCCTCGGCAAAGGGGATGCTAAGCAAATAGGTCTCGCTGGTGATCCAGTGCAAATGCTGGGTTAGCTTGTCCCGCTCTTTCTCGTCCAAGTAGGAGGTGCGCGGCACCCAAGCTGCCCCGTACTCGCTTTTCACCTCCGCAGGGAGGGAGACCAAGAGAGTGTCGAAAAATTGGTGGAGGCTGAAAAGGAGAAACTTATTTGGATCCTGCAGGCGGTTGAGGAGCTCTTGTTTTTTCTCTTCTTGGTATTGGGCTACCAGTTGCTGGGCCTCGGCGGCCTGGCTGCGCGCTGCCTCCACATCTTGCCGCAGCTTTTCGATCGCTTCTGCGCTCGGCACCTCGGTAGCAGCAAGCTCCCCCTCTCCGCTGAAATAACTGCCGCCCGGCCCTGGACCACCGAGGCTTGCCAGCGGTTCGTCGCTGTCGTTATCCAGGGTTAAGAGGTGAGAAAGAGCCTGCAAGCGAGCTCGCCGATCGCCAGAGCACAGGGATCCCACCTCCACCGGATCCCGACTTTCCCAACCGTCCAGTCCACCGATGCGATAGAGCGTGTAAAAATACTTGCTGAGCAGAATTGCCAACAGATGCTTGTTTTTGACCTCGTTGTACTCCAAGTAGGCCCGCAGACACAGTTGGAAGGCGATGTTGGGCAGGCTGCGACACACCCTCATAATCTGGGAGTATACTCTTTGCAAGTGGGGCCGAAAGCGGCGCGGGATCGCCTCGGGTCGCAGGCCGCGCAGCAAAAACTCCGGCTGCCGCAGATCTTGAGGGGTAAAGTAAAAGCTTTCTTGCCAAAGCAGCTCGTCCAGGTCGCGGGCAAAAACCGGCTTCAACTGATCGATGATCTGCACAACGACCGCTTCGTTAAAAACCGGTATAATTTCTTCAATACGCAGCTCCTCGTAAATAGAATGCAGCCGCTTGCTGCGAAAGTCCTCGATCGAGATCAGCCCCTTCATGGTTCCAATCCGACCGTCGCTCAGCAGGAACTTATAGACCACTTCGGCAGTGGCGCCTGGGGAGAGAACGGGAGTTCCGGTCAAGTCAGGGCAAATTTGCAGGGGGCGTAGCAAGCGGCTGGTTTCACTGATGCTGAAGCAACTCCAAGCTGCCGGGTTGAGCACCACCGACGATAGGCCGGCCAGCAATTGCTTCTCATCCAACTCCTCCAGCCGGATTTCTCCCCTGGGAGCTTGGCGGGGTGCCGTGGGTGAAGCCGCCTGCGAATCCCGAACGGACGGAGGAGATAAAGGTAGGGGGGATGCACTCATGCAGCAAAGGGCGTTTAACCTCGAAGGTCACTCTAGACCGGCAAAGGATGGGTAAGATGTGATCTGTGTCTCTATGTCCAACGGAAGTCTCTAAAGCAGAGTCTGCCCAAAAACCTCGCGCTGTTATCTATTGGTACCAGTATCTGGGAACGGTCAGCTTTTGGGTAGCGTGCAACCACGGTTTTGGGGCTCCACCGATCGATACGCAACTTTAGCTCTGGTGGACAAGGTTGCTGAGTCTTTCCCCCCTCTTGCCGAGCCGGTTTTTCTGCCCAACCCCTAAGCTACGATAGAAAGTCTGCCTACCGGTATGTCTATCCGGGAGTTGCGGTTTGATGCGTTCTGAATTCGGGTTGATTCAGGATTAGGGTGCATGACGGCCATTTTGATTGTGGACGACGATCCCACGATTCGGCTGGTGTTGAAGCGATCCCTGGAGCGGCAGGGCTACAGCGTCGAGATGGCCAGCGGTGGCTTGGAAGGGCTGGAGAAAGCTCATCTCCTAACCCCGGGGCTGATTATCTGTGACTGGATGATGCCGGATATGGATGGGCTGGAAGTCTGCCGGCGCATCAAGGCGGATCCCAAGTTTTCCACCACCTTCTTTGTTTTGCTTACTGCTCGCACCGAAGTCGAAGACCGCATCCAGGGCCTGGATGCTGGAGCAGACGAGTTCCTCAGCAAGCCCATCGATCCCAACGAGCTGCGGGCGCGCGTGCGGGCTGGGCTGCGCTTGCATCAGCTCAGCTACGACTTGCAACAGCAAACCGCCAGGTTGCGGGCAGAACTGGCCGAGGCGGCCAGCTATGTGCGTTCTCTTTTGCCCAAGCCGGCCTCTTTCCCCGATCACCGAATAGCCATCGAGTGGTGCTTTTTGCCTTCGCAGGAGTTGGGGGGGGATTCATTTAACTACCACTGGCTAGACGAGGATCATCTGGCCATCTACCTGCTGGATGTGTCGGGGCATGGGGTGGGATCTGCCCTCTTGTCCGTGTCGGTGATGAACCAGCTGCGTTCCCAGAGCCTGCCCGACACCGACCTGCGGCAGCCGGATGCGGTGTTGCGCGCCCTCAACCAATCCTTCCAAATGGGATCCCACCATGACATGTACTTCACCCTCTGGTATGGGGTTTACCGGCCGCGATCTCGCTTGCTTTCTTTTGCCAGCGCTGGCCACCCCCCCGCTCTGTTGGTTGCTCAATCAGATCCCATCCCCCTAGAGCTGAAAACACCCAATTTGCCCATTGGCATTTTGCCCGATCAGGACTTTGCTAGGGACGAAGTGCGGATCCCGGCCAACAGTTGTCTGTACGTGTTCAGCGACGGGGTTTACGAAGTGTCCACCTCGGAAGGGATCTGGGGAATGGAGAACTGGAAGTCGTTCCTAGGCGCCCATGCCTGCATTGGCCTCGATCGCGTTCTGCAACACATCCAATCTTTCCGCGGCAGGGCGGATCTTGAAGATGATTTTTCCCTGCTCCGTATCAGCTTTGGCTAGTAGCTCAAGAAGGAGGGAAGGGGGATGACTGGGGAGCTGAGCCGGGATCTGCTCCCTGAAGCTGCTGCCACTGGGTAGGGGTAAAGGTACGGAGGGCTAGGGCGTGGAGACGGCCATCCTGAAGGTAGGGCTTCAAGGCCTCGTTCACCAGGCGGTGCTGTTTGATGAGGGGGAGGCCTTGGAATTGCTCAGCCACGACGACGGCCTGAAAATGGTTGCCGTCGCCAACTGTATCTTCTACCTGCACCTTCGCGCCGGGCAGGGCAGCCTGTATCAACGCCTCGATTTCCCGCGGATCCATGCGCCGTCTTCCTGGCTTCGGCTCAAGACAACTTAGAGAAGCTCTCCCAATGCCTGCAGATGTTGAGTTCTCATAGCGGGGACTGGATTTGAACCAGTGACCTTCGGGTTATGAGCCCGACGAGCTACCAGGCTGCTCTACCCCGCGCCGTTTTCCCAGTCTAGCCTGTTCTCCTAGAAGCCGGCAAGCCTCCAGTTGCCGGCAGGGATCCTTGGAGCGACCGTTGACATACTCCCCAGCCCCAAAGGGCGGGGATTCTTGTTCCGGGTTCCACGACAGCACTTGCTGAGTTGGGTTGCCCTTCCCCAGCAGCGGTGCTCATCTCCCCAAGCGTTCCCTCTTGCAAGGCAGTTCCCCAATGCCCTTGGGCGCTGTTCCACTCAATTCCCAACATCTTCAGGGCCCGGCGCAAAATGTTGAGTGCTGCGTTGGTGCCGAGGATAAGCTGGCTGGCTTTGCCGTTGCAGTACAAAGCAAAGGTACCTGCCTGGTTGCCGTCGGTGAAGGTGATGGCCATCCCGTCAGGTGAAAGTTTCCACCCCGACTGCTTGTACTCATACTCAATGGATACGAATGGCCTCATTCAGAGCTTGGTACTGCTCTGGTGTTCGGTTGAGTAGCTTGGCTTTCCTGCTAGCATGAAACATCACTCGCTTGAGCGGATAAGCAAAGACAGCGCTTCATCCCCCTAGCTTTAGCCAGGGGCCTTCGCGCATCACTTCCCGGTAAAAAGCCCCCCCTAGAGCTGGGGGGTGAGCAAGCAAGAGCGAGCCCTTTAAGGCAACAGTTCTTCGATAGCCTCCTCCTTGGTGTTGGTGCGGCGGGAGAGGGTGCGGCGGTCGAAGGTCATGTGGATCTCCCGGTTTTGCTCGCCATCGGCAGCCACGGCAAAGATGGGGAAGTCGATGTTGCCATCGGGGAAAGCCATGTGGAAACGGAAGGTGCCATCGGGGTTGAGCTGGATCTTGCGCCCAGCGATGGTGACGGTGGCATCCGGCTCCGTGGCCCCGTAGACGATCAGCTCGGCATCAGCCACCAGCCAGAACTTGCGGGAGCGCCGCGGCAGGACTTCGGAAGCGCCGGAGAACAGCCCCAGGCCCGATCCAGAAGCCATCCAAGGGGCAGCAGGCACTTCGGCCATGGCCATCCCCATCATGCCCACGCCTGACGGGATAATGAACGAGCTGATGGCCTGCTCCGGCACCAGTTGACGGCTGCCCATTTGGTGGCTGCCAAACAGGGATCCCGCCACCCGCATTGCCTCAAAGCCGCCCACCATGTCCAGGAAGGGATCCGCCGTCGCCTCCCGCTGCGGCTCGTCGCCTTTGTAGGCCACCACGCCCATGCCGGCGGCGCTGCGCTTGTAGGGCTCGGTGAGCTGGTAGAGGGTGCGGCCCTGGAGGGGCATCTCAAAGGGCACCGTCAGGAAGTGCTCTTCAAACCAGTCGGAGGGGAAGACTGGCGGCACCATCACTGCTGCCGAGCGGGCCAACATTAGCCAGCGGCCATCCGCCGTCCGGTAGCCGATCTCCACCAAATAGGAGCGGTCGCTCACCGGGATCGGCAGGTACCACTCCCGCGCCAACTCGTCGCAGGGGTACTCCTGCATGCTGTGGGCCGGCTGGCGGTCGAAATCAATATCTGTCACATCGTACAGACGCAGCGCCAACTGCTGGCCGCCCTCGCGGCGCTTGCTTTCCTTGGCTTCGTTGGGGACATCCCAGTAGGCGTAGGCCCACTGGGGATCCCGCGGCAGCAGGACAATGCGGCTTTCGCCATAGCCCCCGGGCAGATCCCCCAGCCCCTTGTCTACATCGGCCAGATCCGGCTTGCTAGCTACTTGGCCGACATACTTCGTCCCGGTAACCGACTCTTGCCCGCTGGGCTCCGGCATCGCATCGATGGGGCGGCCAGTTTTGGCTTGGGCTTCCCGAATGGCCTCGATAAGCTGCTCTTTGGTCATGCGGCTGTACTTGGGGATTTGATAGCGGGCAGCTTCTTCCCGCAACTGCCGGATGGTCATTTCTTCCAACGGGATCCGCTCTGGTGGCATGGTCAGGGTCTCCTGTCTTCGACAACTCAGGCTTTGTGCAATGCTCCAGCTTCTCACCCAAAGGCCGATCCCAGCTTGTGGCTCAGTACAGCCTTGAACCTACTGGCGTGACGGCCTGCTTTGTGCTTTCCAACCCCTGATGACTCCAGGTCGGGATCAACGGGGATCGCAAAGAATGATGAACACATGTTTGCGTATTTTTGCCTGGCGGTCAAGAGCTTGGGGATCGCTGGGGATCAACGCCTGGCTTTCCCAGCCATCTTGACCCAGGGATCCCTCCGCAGGGGAGAAAAAGCCAAAGGGAGGACTGCGCGGGATCCCCTGCCGAACCGGCCCTGCCTGGGTAGCATGGGGGAAGGGTGGGCGGCTGCAGAGCAAACCACAGGTTTTCAGGCCGTGAGGTGGGGGCATGAGGTGGTGGAAAGATAGAACTCAAGGCGCAGGGATCCGAGCGATCTTGGCAGCGCTGGGGATCCTGGTCTGGCCGGGGGAAGCTGTCGAGGCGCAAACGCTGTTTCCTCCCCTTTACCGCCTGCAAGGGGGATCTCCTGCCCCAGCCGTCGAGGGACAACCGCTTCCAGCAGAAACGCCCTGGCGCCTGGTTACTCCCGACCAGGTAGAAGTAGAGTCAGCGGTTTCTAGCGAGAACCCAAGCTTGGAAGGGCCGATTTTCGATTTGGACTTGTTGCGCCAGTTCGGCAGCGGGGGTAGTGGCTCGGGTTCTGGCCAGGGAGAAGGGAGCGGGCCCGGCAGCGGCCAGAGCGGGGGGCGCGGCTCCAGCCCTGGCTCGGGGGTGGGCACAGGCCAGGGGCCAGGGGGGGGAGCTGGCCTCGAAGCAGGATCCCAGCGGCAAACCCCGCAGGTAACAGGGCTGATCGTGGATGCCCGCGGCCTGGATTTTCTCCCTAGCCAATCGATGCGCCTTTTGGATCCCGACGGCAACCCAGTTTACCCGCCCCTCAACCTTGGCCAGGATCTCAATGCTGCCTTTGTGGGCAGCGAGGGCACTGCCGCCTATACCACCTCAGAAGAGCAGGCCCGCTCGCTGGTCAACCGCATTGGGGAACGGCCCCACCGCATCCGCGCCATGCGCACCCTAGGCTACGACCTGGTGATCTCTGCCGAAGACGCCTTCAACCTGCGCCAGATGAACGCCAGCGATGGCTTTCTGGATCGCTTTGCTGTGGTAGTCATCTGGGATGGCAGCCAGGCCAGCCGGCCTTGAGTAGCCCTGGGGAGGGGATGGTAGCTTAACAAAAGTGCTCCGCCCTACGGACGCAAACAGCTTTTTCTGGGGATCCCAACCCTATGCAACGGTTTGCCAACCAACCCCTGCGGGAACGACCCCATCTAGCGGTATTTTCTTCCAGCAAGGTGGGCAACTTTGTGGTCACCATCCCCCTCCTGCGGGGCCTCAAGGAAAAATACCCCGGCTGTGTGCTGGATTTTTTTGGCAGCGAGATTACCCGCGACTTTGAGCTCCACTGCCCCTACATCGACTTCAGCTTCCCCCTCTACAGCCGCCGCCCCGATTACCTCGAGGCCCTAACAGCAGCAGTACGGGAACGGGTGGCCCAGGCCGGGCCCTACGATCTGGCCATCAATTGCGACGAGTTTAGCGAGCTCAACCTGGTGGCGGTGACGGCCTTGCGCCCCCAGTACATTGCTGGCGCCGGCCTGACTTTGGATTTTCGCCGCAAGCTGGATCCCGGCCCCGACCTGGTGCAGCGCATGCTCCAGGACGACGACTGGAACAGCCTGGAGTTTTTGCAGCGCTACAAAGACATCCTCACCAGCAACTACATTGCCGAGATCTTCTGCCGCCTGGCTTATGTGGAAACAGATTTTTTCCGCCTAGAGCTGCCCAGCCGGGATCCCGACTTTCCCGTGCCGGAAGTTCTGGTGCACATCACCACCACCCGCCGTGCCAAGATGTGGCCACTCGAGTACTGGCGCCAAGTGATCCAGTGGTGCCAGGGCCAGGGCCTGCAGGTGGGGCTAATTGGCAGTGCCCCGGAGCTGCAGCGATCCCTCTACCACGGTGACGGTGAAGAGCAACTGGTGGCTGAAACAGGGATGATTGACCTGCGGGGCAAAACCAGCTTGATCGAATTGGCCGGAGCCCTGAAGCGGGCGCGGGTCTGTATCTCCGTGGACGCGGGGCCGATGCACATTGCAGCGGCTGTGGGCTGCCCCACCATTGCTCTGTTTGGCAACGATGCCGATGGCGATGGAGCTAGCCCAGTGCGGCTGTGGGCGCCTCGCCTGCCCCATGTTTACGTTACCCAAACTTCCTATAAATGCCGGGTCTGCGTGGAAAACAAGTTCAAAAACGAAACCTGCCTGGTGGAGGGCCACCCCTGCATGGCCCACCTCCGGCCAGAAACAGTCATCGGCTACCTGCAGGAGATTCTAAATCTGAAGAAGACGTAGGACTTCCAGCCGATCTCTTCCCTCACCCCCATCCCCTCTCCCTTTGGGAGAGGGGAGCTACAGAGCGAGGGGACAACTGTTGTTCATGGCTATTCGAGATGGCCATAGCTCCCAGGGATCCCCGTCTTTTTTCCTGCTGACCAGGGGGGTGGCAGAGAGGGCCCAGGAGCGCCGGTCGGATCCCTGACAGTCCGCTTAGGCTGAGAGTTCGAGGCTGAAAACTCTGTGCCTAAACCGTTTGGGTGTGAGCTGTAACGTTGAGAACGCGCAAGTGGGCCGGTTTGCGGAGGGGGGCCAAATGAGAGCCTGGCAAGGGGTTGCCCTGAAGCTGCTGGCCACCTTTTGCTTTGCCTGTTTGGGGGCGATCATCCGGCTCAACACGCCCGCCCTGCACCCTTTTGAAATTGTGTTCTTGCGCAACCTATTTGGGTTACTTGCCCTGGTGCCACTGCTTTTGCGAGCAGGGATCCACTCTCTGCGCACCGCCAAGATGGGCTTCTACCTCCTGCGCTCGGCAATCAGCACCTTGGGGATGCTGCTTTCCTTCTGGGCAGCCAGCCTGTTGCCTTTGGCGGAAGCAACGGCGCTGAGCTTTGTCCAGCTTTTGTTTGCCAGCCTCATGGCGGTCTGGGTGTTGGGCGAACAGATGCGTCCCTCCCGCTGGCTGGGGTTGGGCCTGGGGTTTGCCGGGGCCTTGGTGATGCTAAGGCCGGGCTTTCGGGAGCTCTCCTTAGGGACAGGACTAGCTTTGGCGGCGGCAGCCCTCTTTGCCTGGGTAACCATTATGCTCAAGATCCTCGCCCGCACCGAGTCCAGCCTCACCATTACCGCCTACATGGGCCTGTTGCAGACTCCCCTTTCCTTCTTGGCTGCTGTTTGGGTTTGGAGCTGGCCTTCGCCGGAGCAGTGGCTGTGGATGGCAACCACGGGGCTGCTGGGCAGCCTGGGCCAGGTGGCCCTCACCCAAGCTTACAAGCTGGCCGAGGTGACCATGCTGCTGCCTCTTGATTTTTTCCGCCTCCTCTGGGCTAGCCTGCTCGGGTTCTGGGTCTTTGCCGAGATCCCGGATGGGTGGACTTGGATGGGCGGAGCCTTGGTCTTGGCAGGCGCCACCTCTGGGGCCTACAGGGAAGCCCGGCTGCAGAGGGCCCAAACCCCGGCCTGGACTGGCAAAGTTGGAAAGCGGGAAGATCTCTAGGCCAGCCTAGAGCCGCGGCAGAACGGGACTGGAGCTGGTCAGGTCGGTGGTGGTGAGGGCCACCAGCAGGGCTTCTGGGCTGACGGGGAAGGGCAGGTGGTGGATATCTGAGCCTGGCTGGCAGGCCACTTGGGCTGCGTGCAGCAGCTCGGCGGATCCCAGGTGATCCAGGTGGAGATCCCGCAAGTTAAGGGGCAGCCCCACCTGGCGGTAGAACTCCAGTAGCTGGGTGCGGGCGGCCAGCGCCAACTGGCTTCCCTGCAGGATCTCCTCCAGGCGAAGCTGGGCCAAGATGCCAAAAGCCACTTTCTCGCCGTGCAGGGTGGCCCGGTGGCCCACCAGATGAGTAAGACCGTTGTGGACAGCATGGGCGGCCACGGTGCGACACTTGGCTCCTCCCATGCCGCCGACAATCCCCGCCAGGCAAATGCAGGCGTCCACCACCTGCCTCCAAGCAGTCCCACCTGGCTCCCGCAGGGCCGCCACCGATTTTTGCAAGAGCAAATCCCGTAAGACGCGGGCCTGCTGCACAGCGCCGATCACCAGGGCATCTTCTGAACTGCCGCTGCTCACAGAAGACTCGTACCACTTGGCCAAGGCATCTCCGATCCCGGCCACCAGAGTGCGTGCTGGTGCTTGCAGAATCAAGTCATAGTCCAGGATCAAAGCAGCGGGAGCCTGATCCAGGGCCACATCCCGCTGAAAAGCTCCGGCCTCCGAGTAGATGTTGGACAGGGCGCTCCAGGCGGCACAGGTGGCAGCAGAGGTGGGCACTGTTACCACCGGGATCCCCAACCGGTGGGCCACCAACTTGGCCGTATCCAACGCCTTGCCGCCCCCCACCCCCAAAATGCCGGTTACGGATTCTGCTGTGGCCAGAGCCTGGAGACGAGCCAGCTCCGATTCGGTGCAATCGACGCCATAGGTGCTCCAGTAAACCTGAACGGCGGGATCCCGCTCCAGATTGCGCTTCAGGGGCAGTTCAGCCACAGCTAGCGATCGCTCCCCCCCGATCACCAACACGCGGGATCCCAGGATCGTCAGGGGGACGGCCTCGAGAATGCCGCTGCCCCGGTACACCCGGCCCGGCGCCGGAATGGCTAGGTCGAATTCACAAGTGCTCAGCATTCCAAAAAGGGGCAATAAGGTCAGCCCAGTGTCCGTAAATACAGACTACGATTCTAGCCGCAAGTTCTGCCTTTCCCACCCCTGAGTCTCGCCTGCTTAGAACGGGTTGGGATCCCTGGCAGGGGAGGGTCAGCTAGCACAAATCTTTGCCAGCAGTCAACTGCCAATGGTGGTAACCCCCAGACAAATTGGGTAGTATGCGTCTAGCAGTGGCGCGGAGGGCAGTGTTTCCGGCGTGTTCGGCTTTCTGGGTGGCTCTAAAACTCAAACCATGCTTGGGGTAGATATCAATCCCGAGCGCCTTGCTGTTGCCCAAGTCAAGAAGCAGGGCAATGGTCGCTATCGTCTGGTTCACTACCACAGCGTGGAAATGCCAGAGGGGGCCATGGTCGAGGGGCGCATCCTCGATCCAGACACGGTTGGCCTGACCCTGGCCAACTTGCTAAACGAATACAAGGTGCCCACCAACTTGCCGGTGGCGACCGCGGTGCCGGTGCGAGAGGCGATCGTCCGTCTCATTCGCCTGCCTGCTGACCTGCCTGCCGATGAGCTGCGGCGGGTGGTCTTGGAGCAGGAGGCGGAGCTCTACATCCCCTACCCCCGGGATCAGGCGGATGTGGACTACCAGCCCCTGGGCCTCGACCTTTCCCAGGATGGCCTTGAGCGCATTGAGGTGCTGCTGGTGGCTATCCCCAAGGAGGTGGTGGACAATTACCTGGCCGTGCTGCAAGCGGCCAACTTGAAGGCCCGCTGTGTGGAGCTGGCCAGTTTCTCTCTCATTCGCACCATCCGTGACCAACTAACCCAGTACAGCCCCCAAGAGGCGGTGTTGCTCAGCTCCATCGGCTACGACAGCAGTGAGATCAGCATCTTGGTCAACGGCATCCCGCAATTTACCCGCACCGTCAACATCGGCACCATCCACATGCGCCAGGTGCTAGCCCAGGCCCTGAATTTGCCGGTTAGCCGCACTGGCGACCTATTGCGAACTCTAAGGTTACCCTTGATCAACCCCGCCGATGTTTTGGCCACGGGAGAGCAACCGGTTCCCAGCAACCCCGGTGTGGCAGCGGTGGCCCGTGTCGTCTCCGATTTGGCCGATGAACTAAAGCGCTCGATTGACTTTTTCACGAGCACGGAAAGCAGCTTTCCTGTGGTGAAAGTATTGCTGGCCGGGCCAGGAGCCAGCATTGGCCAAATGGATGGCTTCTTATCCCAGTTGTTGAGCGTGGCGGTGGAGTTGGCGGATCCCTTTGGCAGCATCCTGGTGCCGAATGCAATCGAGGTGCCCTTGGAGGAGCGCCCGGCGATGGGAGTGGCCCTGGGGCTGGCCATGCGGGAAGCCGGCAAGTAACGACAGGGATCCCTCGAAGGCACTATCCAACAATGAGCGAGCAATGAGTGAGGCGATTGGATGTACACACCGGAAATCAATTTTCTTAAGGAAAGGCCGGAAGTTCCCACCACCGTTCAGACAGGGGCGGTAGCCGCCCCGACAACTGCCGCCGGAGCCGAGAGCTGGGCTTTGGCCATTGGCCTGGGGGTTGCCGTGACTGCTGTGGCCATGTGGGCTTTCTTGTATTTCCAAGACAGCTTTTCCCGTCAGCGGAATACTCTGAGGGCAGAGCAAACCCGCCTTGACGGTGAACTCAGCACAGCCAATGCTGAGTTGACCCGACTCCAGGGCCTCAGCCAAGAATTACAAACCATTCGCACCCAAACGGAGGGGTTCCGCTCCTTTCTGGGATCCGTCCAGCCCTGGTCGGCCATTCTAGAAGAAGTGCGGCGCAGGATCCCTGGCCAAGGGGTGTGGATAACCAACATCAGCGCCTCTGGGGATACCGTGAACATCCAAGGCGGGGCGCTCGATTTTCCCTTGGTGAACGACTTTTTGCTCACCCTGCTGGATTCCAACTTCGTAACCAGTGCCGTTCTCAACAGTGCCTCTCGAGTGGAGGGCACACCTGAAACTGAACCCAGCGTCACCTACGGCCTAACGGTTACTATTCGGACCATAGGGGATCCCGACCCAGAGTTTACCCGCGAGCTGGAGCAGCGGGGAGCAATAGGCTTGGTGGAAAAGATCCGCATTTTGCGTCAAGTGGAGGGGAACTGATGACCGGCTCGCTGGACAGTTTTCACGATGAACAACTAATGGCACCTCCGGCGGAGCCGCCGGTACTGCTGGGTGTCGAGCTGACCCCCATTCGCATTGGCCTGTTGATCGGGATCCTGGGCTTGGGTACAGCGGGCTTTTTGGCCTTCACCCAACTCCGTCCTCTAATTAGAGAGGTGCAAGCCTTGGAAAGAGAGGTAGCCCAAAAAACCAGCCAGTTGCAGGAGGTACAGGGCCAGATTGCCAGCCTACAGGATCTGCCCAACCAGATCGAGAAGGCTCGTGTGCAACAGCAGCAGATCAGCAGCTTGCTGGCCACCCCTGAGAATGCCGACACGCAACTGATCGATCTCAACCGACTGGTGCGGGGACAGCCCAACAGCGAGTTGCGCAGTTTTACCCCCTCCCCCCTCACCCCTGCTTCTTCGAATAACCCCGAAGTGCCCGCGATCATTGCTCCGGCTATCCAGGTGCAGACCAGTCGCGTCGCGGTGCGGGGCCCCTATACGGACATCATTAATCTCATGAGGGATGTAGAGCGTCTACGCACCTTGTTTCGGGTGAGCAACATCAGCCTAAATCCTGTGCAAGATACAGGGGAGCTAGACGCCGCTTTTGATCTGATTGCCTATTACTACGACAAAGACATTTCCTTAGGCACTGCCCCTACACCTGAAGGACAAACCTCCCCTGCGGAAGGACAGCCAACACCCAGTCAATAGCCTAGCAGGGCAAGAGCAGCCCATGCTGTAGTTGGGCGCTGCTTCCGTGGGGATCCTGCTGGAATTTGAGAAGATAGGTGGGGAGCGCGAACCCTCGCTGGAAAAGCACAGATAGTGGCGTCGTA